>DATEEB010000153.1:0-10992 GCA_035281345.1 Rhizomicrobium sp.
GCGGCCCGCCCCCGCAAGTTGCCTGGTTTGTACGGTTTCCGCGCAGCCGCTCGCCCAAGCTCGCGGCGCTCGTCGCTCGAAACCGTTCACTGAACGGTTTCGTGGCCTTCGGCCACCGCTCCTCTCACTCGCGCAGTCCATAACCTTTGGCGTAGAGGCGCCACACCGTCAGACTCAACACCACCAAGAAGAACAAGGTGAGCCCCGCGCCCAAGCCCGGCGGGGTTTCGTCAAAACCGATCATCGCGCCGCGAATGCCGTTGATGAAATAAAAGAAGGGATTGGCCCAGGCTAGCCAGCGCAGCCATTCCGGCAGCATCTCCACGGTGTTGAAGACGCCGCCGACCATGGAGAGCGGGGTGAGAAAAAACACCACCGGCATGTTGAGCTGCTCGAAACTCTTGGACCACAAGCCGACAATAATGCCCAGGAGGCCGAACACCGCCGACACGCTCACCATCCAGAACAGGAAGGCGGGCCAGGACTCGATATGCCCCGCCCCAAAGCAAAGCCCCATCAGCAGGATTCCAACGCCGGTGACCGTGGCGCGCACCACCACCACCGACAGGCTGCCCGCGATCATTTCGGCATAGGATAAGGGCGCGACCAGAGTTTCTTCGATGAAGCGGATAAAGCGGGAAAAATAGATTGCCGAGGAGGATTGCAGGAAGGCGGCATTGACCACGTTCAGCATCACAATGCCGGGCAGCACGAATTCCAGATAGCGGTGACCGCCGATCTCGGTGATCCGCTCCCCCACCACAAAACCGAAAATGAAAATGAACAGCAGCGCCGAAATCCAGGGCGCGATAAACGCCTGGATCGGGACCCGCATCATGCGCGACATCTCGCGCCTTATCATGGTGTTCAGGCCGATCCAATTGATGCCCATGGGTTCTCGGATGGCCATGGTTATTGACCCGCCACATGATCGGCTTGCGCGCCGGTCGCGATCAGATAGGCATTTTCCAACCCGCCCGGCGCGCCCGCGATCTCGTCCTTGGTGCCTTCGCGCGCGATCCGCCCCTTGGCCACAATGGCGATCTGGCGGCACAGACGTTCCACCTCTTCCAGATAATGCGAAGTAAGGAAGATGGTTTTTCCGTCCTTGTTGATCTCGGCCAGATAGCGCCACAAGACCCGGCGCAATTCCACATCCACGCCCGCGGTGGGCTCGTCCAGGATGATCAGTTTGGGATCGTGCACCAGGGCGCGGGCCAAAACCACCCGCCGCTTAAGACCGCCGGACAATTCGCGGAACTGCTTTTTCTGATGCGCCACCAGATCGAAGCGCTCCATCAGCATGTCGATGCGTTCTTTGCGGGCGCGCGCGGGCATGCCGAAATAACCGCCCATCCAATCCACGATCTGACGCGCATTGGCAAAGGGATCGACATTGAATTCCTGCGGGCAAAGCCCGACCAGGCGCCGCGCCTCGCGGTAGTCCTTCACCGCATCCAGGCCGAAGATTTCGATTTTGCCGGCGGTGGGTTCGGCCACGCCGGTGATGCAATGAATGGTGGTGGATTTTCCCGCGCCATTGGGACCCAGAAAGCCGAAAAATTCGCCTTCCGGCACGATGAGGGAAATATCCTCCACCGCGACGGTGCCGCGGCGATAGACCTTACGCAGATTGGTGATTTTCAAAGCGGGGGGAGACATGACGCACTCTCTTACCCCCTCCCCGCTTACGCTCGCAAGCGCGGCGCTAACATGTTCATTCAATAGTCGCGCGGCTTCGCCAAGGGCGCGCCCCAGTTATGCAACGGCGGAAGGTCGGTGTCTTCTCCGCCGGGCGTCACGGGCCGTCCGCCATAGCCGCCCAGATTCACCAATCGGTCATACAGCACGATGGCGCCCGCCATGCCGACATTGATGGAAAAGCGGGTGGGAATCTTCACCACGAATTCGCACAGCGACAGCATCTGGGGCGACAAAGAATAACGCTCGGCCCCGAAAACATAAGCGGCGCGCATGGGATGGCGGAAGCGCGGCAGTTCCACCGCCTCATCGGTGATCTCCACCCCCACCAACCGGCAGCCCAGCGGCAGGCGGAAATCATCCGGTTTGTCGAAGGCATAAAACGGCAAAGCCCCTTGCGCCCGCGAGGTATCGCTGTTGGCGTCGGACAACTTCAAGCGCGGCGCAATGGAGAAGAAAAAGCTGGCGTCAAAGGCATGCGCGATCCGGACCAGATTGCCCAGATTCATCGGCTTGGAAACGCCTTCGACGCCGACTCCGAAATAACCGCGCAAGCTTCCCCAATGAGTCGCAAAACCAGGGAAGTTCTAGCACACTCCTACTGTTTCTTGGCCTTCGCCGCCGCTGCCGCCTCGGCATCGGCCTTGTCCAGCGCCGGGGTTTGATATTCCACGCTCTGGATGACGCATCTGTTGGGCCCGATGACATCGCGCTGAAGCACGGAATCGCCCCTTGTGATACAAGACAAAGTGCCCACGCCTTCGGTCTTGAACCCAAGCTGAAGATGATGCTGCAGATTGTGGCAGACGCCCATGAAATTCAGGCGATAGCGTTTGTTCGCCAAGTCGGTGACGATCAGCGAGCGGTTACCCGGCACAGTCTTGAAGTCATAGATGTTGCGCTGGCGCAGGCAGGGCGGGTCCGATGGTGCGGGCTGCGCCGCGGGCTGGGCAATGGCCGGTGCCGCAATGCAAAGAAGCGCGGCAATCAAAAGGGAACGAGTCATACGATCCTCCATGCGCCCTCTCGGTCCACCCTACTACGGCCGAAGGAGGGGGCAAAATCAAATTTGCCTTGCATGTATACAGCGCTAGCGGACGCCCCAGCAAAAACAGAATATCCCTGCGCATGTCCAAACCCAGCCGCCGCAGAATGGAAAATTCCGCGCCGGCTGGGTACTGAGAGGCTGGGCTGGCTGTCCACCCCGTCATGGCGGCAGCGACGGTTACGACGTTATATGTGAACTTGAACTAGCCACTCTCCATGGGCGGGCTTGACCCGCCCATCCAGAGTCACAAACTGCGCGCGGCGAATTCTGCCCTGGATGGGCGGCTCGGAGGCCGCCCATGGTGAGGAGAAAACATGCATATTCTGGGCTGGATCATCTTCGGCGCCATTGTGGGCTGGCTGGCCAACGGCATCATGGGCAAGGGCGGCAGCGGCTGCCTGGTCAATATCGCGCTGGGCCTGGTGGGGGCACTGGCGGGCGGTTTCCTGTTTCAGCAACTCAGCGGCAACTTCACTTACGACCAACACGGCTTCATCGTTTCCACCCTGGTGGCGGTGATCGGCGCCATCATTGTATTGGCAATCTGGAACGTCCTCACCGGACACAGGCCGTTGAGATAGTCTTCCTCTCCCCTTGAGGGAGAGGGACCTAATTGTTTTTGTACTTCGCCTCGGCATAGCTTTCCGCGGCCGGAGTCACGCCGGTAACGCGGCAACGCTCGTGGCGGCCACCGATGGTGGAGACCGCCACCTCATCGCCCTTGCCGATGCAGCGAGTCAGCGACTGCAGCGCCACGAGGGAGTCGCGGTAGATATGGATGCAGGTGGTGGCGATCCGCGCGGCGCGGTGGTCGCTGCCCAATGCGTTGCGCGCCAGCACATCGTGCTGGGCAAGCGGCCGGGCATTGTATTGGTTGTGGCTGCTGGCATCGATACAGATGGAACCGGTATCGGCAAAGGCGGGTGTGGCGGCGGCAAGCAGGCTTAACAGAACGACATGTTTCATGACGCGCTCCTGACGGGTGCCCTTCCCGCGCGCCTTATAGCACAAAGAGATAGTTCCCGCGCCCCGCCCTTGGCCGTCGCGGCTCACTCCGCCGCCGCAGCCCCTCGCTCAAGCTCGGGGCGTTCGCCGCTCAAATCGATCCACTGGATCGATTTGCCCGGCCTTCGGCCGGTCGCGGCTCACTGTGCAGATAAATCTCGCCCCCGCCCTGCTTGAACTCTTCCGACTTTTTCGCCATCGCGGCGCGGATTTCGGCGGTGGACAGCGTGTCGTTCTTGCCCTTGGCGGCGTCGCGCACTTCCTGGGAAATCTTCATGGAGCAGAATTTCGGCCCGCACATGGAGCAGAAATGCGCCACCTTGGCGCCTTCGGCCGGAAGCGTCTCGTCGTGATAGAGCTGGGCGGTTTCCGGATCCAGCGCCAGCGCGAACTGGTCGCGCCAGCGGAACTCAAACCGCGCCTTGGACATGGCATCGTCCCAGATGCGCGCCGCCGGATGACCCTTGGCCAGGTCGGCGGCATGGGCGGCAATGCGATAGGCGATCACCCCCGCCTTGACATCGTCGCGGTCGGGCAGACCCAGATGTTCCTTGGGCGTGACATAGCAAAGCATGGCGCAGCCGAACCAGCCGATCATCGCAGCCCCGATGGCGGACGTGATGTGGTCATAGCCCGGCGCCACATCGGTGGTCAGCGGCCCCAAGGTATAGAACGGCGCTTCGTCGCAAGCCGCCAGCTGGCGATCCATATTCTCCTTGATCTTGTGCATCGGCACATGGCCGGGGCCTTCGATCATCACCTGCACGTCATGACGCTGGGCGATTTTGTTCAGTTCGCCCAGCGTATCCAGCTCGGCGAATTGCGCGGCGTCATTGGCGTCGGCGGTCGAGCCGGGGCGCAAGCCGTCGCCCAGGCTGAACGACACGTCATACTGTTTCAGCAACTCGCAGATTTCCTCGAAATGGGTGTAGAGGAAATTCTCCTTGTGATGCGCCAGGCACCATTTGGCCAGGATGGAGCCGCCGCGCGAGACGATGCCGGTGACCCGGTCGGCGGTCAGCGGAATATGCGCCAGCCGCACCCCGGCATGGACGGTGAAATAATCCACCCCCTGCTCGCACTGTTCGATCAGGGTATCGCGATAGATTTCCCAGGTCAGCTCCTCGGCCACGCCGCCGACCTTTTCCAGCGCCTGATAGATCGGCACCGTGCCGATGGGGACGGGAGAATTGCGCACAATCCATTCGCGGATGGTGTGGATGTGGCGGCCCGTGGACAGGTCCATCACCGTATCGGCGCCCCAGCGGATCGACCACACCATCTTGTCCACTTCCTCGGCCACGCCAGAGGTCACGGCGCTGTTGCCGATATTGGCATTGACCTTGGTGAGGAAGTTGCGGCCGATGATCATCGGCTCGGTTTCGGGATGGTTGATGTTGGCGGGGATGATGGCGCGGCCGCGCGCGATCTCACTGCGCACGAATTCGGGCGTGATCTGTTGCGGAATGGCGGCGCCGAAGCTGTTGCCGTCGGCCAGGGCGCTGCGCCCCAGATTTTCCCGGGCGGCGATATATTTCATTTCCTCGGTGATGATGCCAGCGCGGGCATAATAGAGCTGGGTGACATTTCTGCCCGGCTTGGCGCGCAGCAATGTCACGCCATCGCGCTTGAACTGCGGCACCGTCAGCTTCTCGCCCGGCTTCAGCCCGTCATCTTCCGGCTTGCGCTCGCGGCCGACATATTCCTCGACATCGCCACGCGCCAAAATCCAGTCGCGGCGGCGGGCGGCAAGGCCCTTCTCAATGTCAATCGTCACGCTGTCGTCGGTATAGGGACCCGATGTGTCGTACAGCCGCACCGGCGGCTCACCGCCCGACAGCGGCACTTCGCGGAATGGCACGCCGCCCAGCATTAGCTTCTTCGAGCCGGGCAAGGCGCCACGGGTGATGGACAACGACTTGTCGAGAATGGGCTTGTTCATCTGACCTCTCCCTACGCCGGTGTGAGCCGGATCAGGTTCTAAGGGATCCGCGGGATTGCGGTCTCAGCCTCCGAAGCCTTGGCGAAGGAGGCACCCCTGGGAAACGCCGATCCTACCGCCGAAGCCTAGCTTGCCGCAAACTGTTTGAATTCGGCGATCACCGCCTTCACCGCCGCCGCGACGATTTTTTCCCCAGCTTCCACGCTGGCCTGGCTGGGGTCGGAGCCTATGCGCCCGTCCGGGAAGCGGCGGCGATAGTCGTCGGCGTCCAGAATGGGGCCGGTCGGGGCGATCTTCGGTGTCATCGCCACCGATTTGACGGCTTGCGGATAGGCGAAATATGTCACCGACACTTCCGACGGCGTGGCATGGCTGCCCTCGCCCACCGGGAACAGTTGGCGGCAAATATCCATCACCCCTGGCAGTTCCCACCAGTTGCGCAAGCTACAGCGCAGCGGGGGATGGTTGGCCCCGGCGCGGTCAAACGTCACGCCATGATAAATTTCGGAAAAGGCCGCGGTGATGGTGGCGATATTGCCGCCATGGCCGTTCAGCCAATAGATGCGCTCAAAGCCGTGGCGCGCCAGCGACTGCGACCAGTCCAGCATCGCCGCGATCATGGTGGAGGGGCGCAAGGTGATGGTGCCGGGAAAGCCCATATGATGCTGCGCCTGGCCGACATTGAAAGTGGGGCCCACCAAAATGCCCGCCTCCTCGCCCGCGCGGCTGCCGATGATCTCCGGGCACAGGGCGTCGGTTCCCAACAAGCCATTGGGACCATGCTGCTCGGTGGAGCCGATGGGGATCAGGATGGTCTTGGACTGGACCAGATAGGCCTCGATCTCGGGCCAGGTGGAAAGATGGAGTTGCATGAGAACCTTGCAGGAAAGGACCCGATCATAGCACCATCGCATCAGACACAAGCCCAAAAGAGCCTAAAGAGAAAAGACATGTCCGACAGCCTGATCCCGGTGCCGGAAGACTGGAAAAAGCGCGCCTTCATGACCCGCGCCCAGTATGAGGCGGCCTATGCGGAGTCGGTGAAAAACCCCGATGGCTATTGGGGAAAGGAAGCGGCGCGGCTGGACTGGGTGCGCCCTTTCACCAAGGTCAAGAATGTCAGTTGGGACCCTGACAATCTCTCCATCCGATGGTTCGAGGACGGGGCGCTGAATGTCTCGGCCAATTGCATCGACCGCCACCTGGCCAAGCGCGCCAATCAGACCGCCATCATCTGGGAGGGCGACGATCCCAAAGACTCCAAGCACATCACGTACAAACAGCTTCACGCCGAAGTCTGCAAATTCGCGCAAGTACTGAAGAGCCGCGGCGTCCAAAAGGGCGACCGCGTCACCATTTACATGCCGATGATCCCGGAAGCGGCTTACGCCATGCTGGCCTGCACCCGGATCGGGGCGGTGCATTCGGTGGTGTTCGGCGGCTTTTCGCCCGACAGTTTGGCGGGCCGTATCACCGATTGTGACTCCAAGGTCGTGATCACCGCCGACGAAGGCGTGCGCGGCGGCAAAGCCATTCCGCTGAAGAAGAACACCGACGAGGCCTGCGCCAAGGCGCCCAGTGTCACCAGCGTGATCGTGGTCCGGCGCACCGGCGGTGCCATCGCGATGAAAGCCGGGCGCGATGTCTGGTATCACGAGGCGGCGGCGAACGTGCCGGCCGACTGTCCGGCCGAAACGATGGGCGCGGAAGACCCGCTGTTCATTCTTTACACCTCAGGCTCCACCGGAAAACCCAAGGGCGTGCTGCACACAACCGGCGGCTATCTGCTCTGGGCCGCTTACACCCATCACTATGTCTTCGACTATCACGAAGGCGAGATTTTCTGGTGCACCGCCGATGTCGGCTGGGTCACCGGCCACAGCTATATCGTTTATGGTCCGCTGGCCAATGGCGCCACCACCGTGATGTTCGAAGGCGTGCCCAACTATCCCACCGCCTCGCGCTTTTGGGAGGTGATCGACAAGCACAAGGTCAATACCTTCTACACCGCGCCCACCGCCATCCGCGCCCTGATGCGCGACGGCGACGCGCCGGTGAAGAAGACCAGCCGCGCGAGCCTGCGCCTGCTCGGCACGGTGGGCGAGCCGATCAATCCCGAAGCCTGGGCTTGGTATCACCGCGTGGTCGGCGACAACCGTTGCCCCATCGTGGACACCTGGTGGCAGACCGAAACCGGCGGCCATCTGATCACGCCGCTGCCTGGCGCCACTAACTTGAAGCCCGGCTCCGCCACTTTGCCGCTGCCCGGCATCGTGCCCGAACTGGTGGATGCCGACGGAAAAGTGCTGACCGGCGCGGCCAGCGGCAATCTTTGCATCGCCGAAAGCTGGCCGGGCCAGATGCGCACGGTCTATGGCGACCATCAGCGTTTCGCGGACACCTATTTCAAGACCTATCGCGGCAAATATTTCACCGGCGACGGTTGCCGCCGCGACGAAGACGGCTATTACTGGATCACCGGCCGGGTGGACGATGTGATCAATGTCTCCGGCCACCGCCTGGGCACCGCCGAAGTGGAAAGCGCCCTGGTCGGGCATCACGACGTCGCCGAAGCCGCCGTGGTGGGCTATCCCCACGACATCAAGGGCCAGGGTATCTATGCCTATGTCACTTTGAAGGCCGGCGTCGACGCAACCGATGCGCTGAACGGCGAGCTGAAGAAATTTGTCGGCCATGAGATCGGGCCCATCGCGAGGCCCGATGTGATCCAGTTCGCGCCTGGACTGCCCAAGACCCGTTCGGGCAAGATCATGCGCCGCATCCTGCGCAAGATCGCGGAAGGCGACACCTCAAGCCTGGGCGACACTTCGACCCTGGCCGATCCCAGCGTGGTGGATGATCTGATCAAGAACGCTAAGAAGTAATTTCTCCCTCCCCTTGCGGGAGGGAGAAGGTCGGAGCGAGTTGAATTGTAAGTACCCTTACGCTCTCCATGGGCGGGCTTGCCCCGCCCATCCAGGGCAACAAATACCGTGTTTGCCGCTCTGGATGGCCGGCTCGGAGGCCGGCCATGGTGAGGAATGAGAGAGGCAACCTACTCATCTCAATCCAAAATAGCTCTAGCCTCGCACAAGGGCCGCATAGCCATCCATCGCCACGGCAAGATCGATATCCTTCTGCGTGACGCCACCGGCATCATGAGTCGCCAGCGTCACCTCGATCCTGTTATAGACATTGAACCATTCGGGATGATGATCCATCTTGGCCGCCAGCAAGGCGCAGCGCGTCATGAAGGCGAAAGCGGCGTCGAAATCCACAAACTGGAACTTGCGGGTGATGGCCTCGCGGTCCTTGGCCAGCGCCCAGTCCGGCAGCCGCTTGAGCGCATTTCTCAGCTCTTCAATCGTCAATTTCGCCATCGTCATACCTCCTCAACGGATAGTCCTGTTCCACGCGATAGATACTGCCGTCGCTGGTCAGCTTGCTGGAATACAGACAAAACGCATCCACGGTGAATGCCGTGCTGGTGTAAAGCGCATGCTCGGTCAGCCATTCGCGCACCTTGTCCAGTTCGGGATGGCGCAGCCGCGCCAGGGTGACATGGGGCATGAACTTATGCGCATCTTGCGGCTGGCCGACGCGGCGGATGGCGCTGTCTACCTTGCGTGCCAGATGTTCCAGCAATTCATTCTTGCGCGCCGCCGCCCACAGCGCATGCGGCTGCTTGTTGCCGAACTGGCCGACACTGTGCAGTTGCAGGTCGAAGGCGGGCGCATCGATCGCCGCCAAGGCATCGTCAAGGGCGCGAGCGTCCCGGCCATCCACCTCGCCGATGAAGCGCAAGGTCAGATGCAATTGCTCGCGTTGCTGCCAGCGCGCGCCGGGCACCCCGCCTTGCAGCAACATCAACGATTGCGCGATCGGCTCGGGAATTGGCAGGGCTACGAACAATCTCATGACAAAATCTCACGCGCGCAGCGGCAGGCGGTGGCGCAACAACATAAGCGCCGCCCCATAACCCGCACCGGCGCAAGCCAAGGCCGCCGCCAGGGCCGCAATGTCGCCCGCATCCCGCAGCAGCCATGCGCCGGCCCAAGCGCCCGCGCCTGCTACCAACGCCGCCAGCAAAGCCGCCGGCAACGCCCGCAGGAATTGCGTCTCGATCACCAACAAAGCACGGTTTCTGCCGATCCAAGTGAGCACGCCGACATTGATCCAGGCGCCGAACGCTGTCCCCAGGGCAATGCCCGCCACGCCCAAGCCGAGGCCCCACACGAACACAAACTTCAAGGCGATGTTGCAGATCATCGCCGCCACGGTGGCACGCACCGGGGTGGCGGTATCGTGCCGGGCGTAAAAAGTGGGCGCCAGGATGCGCACCAGCGCCATGGCGGGCAATCCAATGCCATAGGCGGCCAGCGCCTGCCCCGCCAAGGTGGCGGCTTCATGATCAAAAGCGCCATGCGCAAAGATGGCGCGCATCAAGGTGCCGGGAATGACAAGGAAGGCGATCACGAACGGTAAGGTCAAAAGCAAGGTCAAGGCCGCCGAACGGTTCTGCGCCGCATCCGATCCGGCGCGGTCGCCGCGCGCCAGCCGCGCCGACATGTCCGGCAGCAGCACCGTCCCTAGCGCGATGCCCAGCACCCCCAGCGGCAACTGGTTCACCCGGTCGGCATAATAAAGAACGGTACGGCTGCCGGTGGGAAGCAGGCTGGCGATGATCGTGTCTATCAGGGGCGCCACCACCACACTGGCCTGACCGATGGTCACCGCGCCGATGGCGACAAAGAATGTCTTCATCTCCGGCGACCAGCGCGGCCAGGACAGGCGCAGCCACAGGCCTGCGCGCGCGCCCGCCCAGACGATGAAGATCAATTGCGCGACACCACCCAGCAAAACGCCCCAGGCTGCGGCATAGGCCGCGTTGGGAAACCAATGCCACGCCACCAGGGCCGCGATCATGGACAGGTTGAGAAAATTCGACCAGGCCGCGCCGGCCCAGAAACGGTCTACCGCGTTCAACATCGCCGACAGCTGCACCGCCACCAATGTCAGCATCAAATAGGGAAAGGTGACCCGTGCCAGGCTGACGGTCAAAGCAAATTGCGCCGGATCGCCCACGAAGCCGGGCGAGATGAGGCGGATCAATTGCGGCATGAAGATCAGCGCCAGCGCTAGCAACACCAATTGAATCGCCATCTGCCAGGCAAAGACCCGGTCGGCGAACTGCGCGGCGCCTTCCTTGTCGCCTTTGGCCTGAAGCGCGGCATAGCGCGGCAGAAAGGCGGGGTTGAGCGTGCCCTCGCCGAAAATGGCGCGGAAATTGTTGGGA
>DATEEB010000154.1:0-2893 GCA_035281345.1 Rhizomicrobium sp.
AACACGCCATAGGCTTTGATGACCTGTTTCAGGCGTTCTTCCGCGCCCCGGTCGCCGCCATTCGCGTCGGGATGAAAACGCTTCACAAGTTCCTTATACCGCGCCTTGATCTCGATCAAGGTGGCGTTGTGCGCCAGCTGCATCGTGTCCATGGCAATGATCTGAAGCCGCGTCAAATGCCGCTCCGGACGCCGCACCGTGGCGGTTTCGCCGTCCTCTGCAAACATCGCATGGCTGTCATTCACGCCGCCCAGCGGGTTCTGTCCCATCCGCGCCTTGGCGCCGCGCTTGCCCATGGGCCAGGTCGGGCGATGGCCGGTCAGCGCTTCCTCGCGAAACCGCTTGATATCGTCGTCGCCCATATCCTTGAAAAAGTCCCAGGCCTCATTGTGGGCGCGGGCATGGGCGGAACAGTACCAGAAATATTCCGTCAAGTTTTGGGGCGACTTGGCGACGCGGCAGTTGCCGGCCTTGATGCAATCGGGCGCCTCGCACATGCGGGTCTCAGGCTCGGGCTTGCGAGCCTTGTCCGGCTTGATCCGGATATCGCTTTTGAAACGCGAGGTGCGGGGAGCGGCCATGCTGGGATTATGGGATGCAAAACGTAAAAGACAAGAAAACCTATTGCTTGACATTCGCACAGGGCGGGAGAAGTTCGCAGCCATGACCGTCGCCACCGCCATCCGGGACAAATTAACCGCGGTTTTCGCGCCTATCGCGTTGGATGTCCGGGATGACAGCTCCCGCCATGCCGGCCATGCCGGCGCCACACGCGGCGATGGCAGCCAAGGCGAAACCCATTTTCACGTCAGGATCGTGTCGACCGCTTTCGACGGGGTTTCGCGGGTGGAACGCCAGCGCCGTGTCTATGCCGCGCTGAAGGACGAACTGGCCGGACCCGTTCACGCCTTGTCGCTGGCCGCGCTGACACCGTCCGAGGCCCAAAAGGGTCTCTAATTCAAGGCCGCGCGCCCAACGGCTCGCTGACGCTCGCCTGGTCGGCGCTCCGGGGCGGAATGATCCGGACGGCGGTGATCTGGTTGCGCTGGCGGCGCATGATCTCGAAGATGTAACCGAAGAAGGCGAAGCGCTGACCGGTTTCGGGAATGGTGCCGGATTGAGCAATCACGAGTCCGGCCACGGTGGTGGCGTCGCCTTCGGGCAAAGTCCAATCCAATTCCCGGTTGAGATCGCGCACCGGCACGGTGCCCTCCACCAGATAGGAGCCGTCGGGACGACGCCGTATCTCACGCCGCATGGACCGCGCGATACGGTCGGAAATGTCGCCGAAGATTTCTTCTAAGACGTCTTCCAAGGTCACCAGCCCTTGCAGCGCGCCATACTCGTCCACCACCAGCGCAAAGTGGCTCCGCTTTTCGCGGAAGGCGCCAATCTGCTCGTCCAACGTGGTGGTGTCGGGGACATACCAGGGCGCCGACGCCACGGCGGTGACATCGATGGAGGCCAGATCGCCGCGATGTTCCACCAGCAGCTGGGCGAGCTTTTTGGTGGACAGGATTCCGACAATGTTCTCTGGCGTGTTGCGCCAGATCGGAATGCGGGTATAGCCGGCCTTGAGCACCGCGTTCAGGACTTCCGCCGGCGGATCGTCGGCGTTGATGGTGAACATCTCGGTGCGGTGGACCATCACGTCGGATACCTCCAACGCGCCGAAGCGGAAGACATTCTGGATGTATTCGGCCTGTCCTACGCCCATCTTGCCATGTTCGGCGGAAACCTCGACCAACCCCTCGATCTCGGTGTCGGTGAGGACGTCATGGTGCGGCGCTTCCTTGACGCCCAGCAGGGAGAGGATCGAGCGCGAGGCGGTGTTGAGTAGCCAGTTCAGCGGGTAAAAAAGCAGGAAGGTAGCGCGCAACGGATAGGCGATCCACAGCGCCACCGGTTCCGGCTCGCGGATCGCGAACGTCTTGGGAACCTGCTCGCCCACCACGATGTGCAGCGAGGAGAAGACCAGGAAGCCGACTACGAAAGACGTGAAGTGCAGCACCGGCGCGGGCATATGAAGAGGATCGAGCGCCGGCTTCAGCAGGGCCGCGACGGTGGGCTCGCCAACCCAGCCCAAGCCCAGCGATGCCATGGTGATGCCAAGCTGACAGCAGGCCAGATGGGCTTCGATGTTGCGCAGGATTCTCTGCACCAGCCGCGCGCCGAACTGGTTCTCCTCGGCAAGGGCATTGATGCGGAAACCGCGTGCTTTTACCAGCGCGAACTCGGCGGCGACAAAAAACGCGTTCGCGGCAAGGAGGAAGACCGCCAGCAGCAGATCGACGATGGGAGAACTCATCTTCCGGCGATTGTGTCGGCAAGCATGGGAAGGGGCCTGTGAAAGGGCTGTAATGATAGCCGGGATTCAACCGTCCGTCAGGACCGATTTTATGTCAGGACCGATTTTACGGCCTCTAGAGGCACGTCGCGGGTGACAAAGGCCTGTCCCAGGCCGCGCACCAGGACAAAGGTCAATTTGCCGTCGCTCACTTTTTTGTCGTGCGCCATATGGCGGATCAGCTCGCCCGCGCCCGGCCGCGCGCCGGCAATGTCGGAAATCGCGCAAGGCAAGCCCATGGCTTTCAAGTGACGCGTGAAACGTTCCGCATCCTGTCCCGGGCACAGGCCCAGTTTGACCGAAAGCTGAAACGCCAAAGCCATGCCGATGGCCACGCCTTCCCCGTGGATCAGCCGATCGGAGAATCCGCATGCCGCTTCCAGCGCGTGGCCGAAGGTATGACCGAGATTGAGCAATGCGCGATCGCCGGTCTCGCGTTCGTCGCGCGCCACGATGTCGGCCTTCATGCGGCAGGAATGCGCCACCGCCTTGACGATGGCGGCATCCTCACCCGCCAGGGCTTTTGCGCCATGAGTTTCCAGCCAG
>DATEEB010000155.1:0-4579 GCA_035281345.1 Rhizomicrobium sp.
GGCGTCGGACTTGGCCTTGGGCGCGGCCCGGTTTCGGCCATATTGCGCATCCCCGATGAGCGGATAGCCCAGATGGGTGAGATGGACCCGGATCTGGTGGGTGCGCCCGGTCTCCAGGCGGCATTCGATCAAAGAGGCAAAGGGACGCCCCGATGCCATTTGGCTGGGCGTCCCGAATTTCTCGATCACCTTGTAGCGTGTCGCCGCGCGCTTGCCGCCCGCGCGCAATACCGCCATGCGTTTGCGGTCGAATTGGCTGCGGCCGATCTGGCTTTCGATCAGCCCGGCGCTATCGCGCGGACTGCCCCATACGATGGCGTTATAGGCGCGTTCGATGGTGTGATTGGCAAACTGTTTGGCGAGGCTGGCCATGGCGCGCTCATTCTTCGCCGCCACCAACAGGCCAGACGTGTCCTTGTCCAGCCGGTGCACGATGCCGGGCCGCGCTTCGCCGCCGATGGCCAAGTTTTTCTCGCCGCAATGGGCGATCAGGGCATTGACCAGCGTGCCATCGGGATTTCCGGCCGCCGGATGCACCACCAAACCGGGCGGCTTGTTGATGACGATCAGGTCCTTGTCCTCATAGACCACGGCCAGCGGAATATCCTGACCTTGGGGAAGGGCGGATGCGGTGGGCGGCACGATCACGGAGTAGCTGTCACCCGGTTTGACCCGGTGATTGGCGTCTCTTATCGTCGTTTCGCCCAACCGGACCGCTTTGCCCTCCAGCAATTGCTGAAGCCGCGAGCGGGAAAAATCGGGCAGCGCGGCCGCCAAAAAACGGTCCAGCCGCCAGCCGGCATGATCCGCACCGGCAAGCGCCGTGCGATGATCGTGTAAGGAGTTTTCTGTGTCCGACATGCCCGTTGATGACCAAGCCCCGCCGCCGGCGACAAGCCGCCGGACCGCCTGGGTGATCGTCATTATCATGAGCGTGCTTTTTGTGCTGGCTCTTTTGGCCACCATCTGGGGCTTTGCCCGCCAGGCGCGGATTTTGATGGCCTCGCGCGCCGCATCCGGCACTGTTGCGCCGGCGCCGGCGGGACCGGCCGCCATGGTGACCTTGGCGCCGGGCGCCCGCATTGTCTCCGCCACAACCGAGGCCGGCAAGCTGGTGCTGCATGTCTCAACCCCTCAGGGCAGTGAAGTGGAGATCATCGATCTGGCCACGGGCAAGTTGACCGCGCAGGTCAAGACCGCGCCGCCGTGACGGGCGTATTGCTGCCGGAGGAATTGCGTAGCGCCATTCTGGAGGAAGCGCGCGCGCGCCATCCGCGCGAATGCTGCGGATTGCTGGAAGGGGTGCGCCAGGGCGCAGATTTCCGCGTCACGCGGCTTTATCCGGTGCGCAATCTGGCGACCGCCCCCGACCGGTTCGAGATGGACCCGCAGGATCAGTTCGCCGCTCACAAATCCGCGCGCGCCCGGGGGCATACTGTCATCGGCTGCTATCACTCCCATCCGGATGGACGTGCCCGGCCGTCGCAACGCGATCTTGCCGGAGCGGGCGAGGAAAATTTTCTATGGGTGATCGCGGCGCGCGAAACGCTGGCGGCCTTCGTTTACTCGTGCGGCGAATTTGTGGGCGCCGATTGGGTCACATCGTCCGAATAGGTGCGGCACTGGCCGCCCTGAAACAGAACGTCACGCGAATTGATCTCATGACGCATGGCCTTGGCGAGATTGGGCTATTCCAGACCTAACACTTAAACAGGCCCCCGTTCCGGTCCCGCCCGCGCCGTCGGCGGGGAGGCGTCGCGGAACTTGCGGCTTTGTGGCGGCGCCCGCTATAAGCGCGCTCCCGCTGGCTCCCATCGTCTAGCGGTTAGGACGCGGCCCTCTCAAGGCTGAAACAGGGGTTCGATTCCCCTTGGGAGCGCCATTCGACTTTACGTCCCCTTCTATTGTTTTTCTAAGGCAAGCGAGGGCAGGTGCGAACGGCGGCAAAGGCCTCATCGCAGCCGCTGCAAAAGCCCGTTGACAGGCCCTCCGATCCAATTCGGCGCGGAAGCGATCAGATATTTTAACCGGACTTTGCTGGAACGATCTTGTTGGCTCAAGGCAGCGAACAAATTCCTCACCGTGCCGAGATCCTTGGCCGCAAAGGCGGCGTTGTAAGCCATTAAGGTCCTGAGCCGAATCTGATCGTCTATGGTGGCATGATAGTTTCTGGCTTCCGCATGATGGCTTTTGATGTAGCGCAACACGGAAACTTCGGAAATCAAGCGGCTGGCGATCTCGCCGGAAATATTGGAATCGTGCTTGCGGATCAACACAAGCGCTTCCTCCAACCTTGCGATTTTCGCGCGATACAGACAGCGGAGCGTGAACTCGCCATCCTCGGCATTGCGGGGCATTTGCCGATTGAACCCCCCCACCGATAGGGCCAGAGCTTTGGACAACACCATGGCAGAGATAAATAGCGGGTGGAAAATGAAGGTGGCCTCCGCGTAATCCTGGCTGAGAATCGCGCCGGCCGCGATCTTCCGGGCGGTATTTTTTTCCCAATAGCCGGGCGGTGCTTCCTCGAACTTGGTCTTCGCCGAGACTTGCCCTTTCTGCAGGATGCGAAAATTACCGAAGGACAATCCAATGCCGGGTTCGTTCGATAAGATGGAAGCTTGCTTTTCCAGATAGGTAGGCAGCCATAGATCGTCCGAATCGCAAAGCGCTACCCAATGGCACTGCGCCATGCCAAAACCGACATTGCGGGCATTCTGAGCACCAGCATTGGGAATGCGCTTGTACAGAATGCGATCAGAGTATCGTGCCAATACTTCAGGGGTGTGATCCGTCGAACCGTCGTCTATGACGATGACCTCGCGGGCCGGGTAAGTTTGTGCAAAGACAGAATCCAGCGTCTCTGCGATCAGATCGGCCCGGTTATAGGTCGGGATCAGTACGCTAAACTCAACTGCCATGGACGATTGTTCCGGAAAGTACCGCGTTAGGGCCGAACCCTACCGTGGCGAGCTGCTGGGGATGATCCATCTAGAGTTTCCCGTCTTGCTGCAGTCTCAGCGAAACCGCTCTGGTACCTATCCTTGCGCGAGCAGCGCAAATGGGCTTATTTCTCAGGCGAAATCGCCAGATTGAGCGTTCATTGTCCGCGCCGGTTGTCCTTACCCGCTTGGTTCCGTGGACCGGTTTGACCCGGCTCTCAATTCTGACGGCGCGGTTTTTAAAACCCTATCCTTCTCTTCTAAGGCTATTTCTCGTTTACGCCAAAAATTACATTGATTGGCGCGGTTGCATTCTCCTTTGCCAGACGGAATTCGGCGCCAAAATCAGTTGCCGCATGAGCGATCTAATCCAGCGGAAAATAGCCTATTTCGGTGTCTGGGAGCCAGCTCTATCGCGTTACATCCAATCGGGCCTGGGGCCGGGCGATGTCTTTGTGGATGTGGGGGCCAATATTGGCTATTTCTCCTTGCTGGCGGGATCGCTGGTAGGGCCTGAGGGCAAGGTTGTGGCGGTGGAGGCTTCACCCACCATCTTCCGGTTGTTGTTTGCCAATGTTCAACAAAACAAGTTTGGAAACATCCGTCCCGCTCATGTCGCGGCTGCTTACGCCCCGGGGCAAGTTCGCATCGCCCTCGGTCCATCCGAGAATTTGGGTGCTACCCGAATTGCCGCTGGTGCGGACAATGCCTCCGAAGTGGTCGAGGCGCGGCCGTTGCACGATATTCTTTCTACGGAGGAGTTACGGCGAGTCAAAATCATCAAGATCGACATCGAAGGCTCCGAAGGTCCAGTGCTTCGTTCCTTTTTGGAAAATCATCGCCTTTTTAGAGCTGATTGCGAACTGGCTGTGGAGATCAGCCGCGAGAATGCGGCCTTCGTCGAGGATATGCGTCGTTTGGGATATAACGCCTACACCTTGGTGAACAGTTACTCGGATGACGACTATCTCGAGAGGCGCCCGCTCAGGCCCGAGCGGCTGGTAAATCCCATAACGCAGCAGACGGATGTGATCTTTTCCCGCAGGGACGCCGCGTTCCTCTAAGCTTTGCCGGCATGCTGGGGTCCCGGTGTGTCCGGCTCCAGAGGGACATCGCGCACGGTGACCCGCTCATTGTCGATTGTCGGGAAGATCGGGGCACGTCCCTGGCGAGCGCGGGCGTGGCCAGGTTGGCACGGAGGCAAAGCAAGGTCTTTTTCATGGCGCGTTTCGCCCGTCATGGCCGAAACTCCAGCAGAAACGGGCATTTCGGCCGGCCATGGGCTGCTTGTTTGCAGACGCACCAGCCTGTAGGTTCGCCCGGATTTTTCGAGAAGCCAGTGCCCCATGCCGTTGCTCAGGCTCATCCCCGAGACGACCAATGTCGATTTCGTCAAATACCGTTTCTGGGCGTTTGGCGTAGACGGCCTGCTCCTGGTGGTTTCGATCGTCTCGATCTGGCTCTATGGCTTTAACCTGGGAATCGACTTCACCGGCGGCGTGCTGATGGAAGTGAAGTCGGCGCAGACCATCGATATCGGCAAGATGCGCGCCGATGTGGACAGTCTGGGCTTTCCCGAGAGCCAGCTGCAATATTTCGGCGGCGGCGGCGGATGCGACCAGCCGGTCAATAGCTGC
>DATEEB010000156.1:0-5712 GCA_035281345.1 Rhizomicrobium sp.
CAGGCTGGCGCGATGCGCGGCCAGAACCTTGCTGACTCTTTCCGGTTTCTGGGTCAGGGCGAAAATATCGGCGGGCTCTTTCAACAGACCCTTGTCGTGAAACAGCTCGATCATGGTGCCGCCCAGCCCTTCGATGTCGAAAGCATCGCGGGCGACGAAATATTTGAGCCGCTCCACCGTCTGGGCATCGCAGATCAGCCCCCCGGTGCAGCGCCGGTCTACATCCGTCTTGCCGGTTTTTTCGTCCACCTCGCGCACGGCATGGCTGCCGCAGACCGGGCATGTCTCGGGAAACTTATACGGCTTGGCGCCTTTGGGCCGCTTTTCCGCAAGGATGCGCAAAATCTGCGGGATCACGTCGCCAGCGCGCTGGATTACCACCGTGTCGCCGATGCGCACATCCAGCCGCGCGATCTCGTCTTCATTGTGCAAGCTGGCGTTCTGCACCACCACCCCGCCCACCGTCACCGGTTTCAGACGCGCCACCGGCGCCAGCTTGCCGGTGCGGCCGACCTGGATCTCGATGTCTTCCAGCACCGTCTCGGCCTGTTCGGCGGGGAATTTGTGCGCCGTCGCCCAGCGCGGGCTGCGCGAAACAAAACCAAGCCGCGCCTGCAAATCCAGCCGGTCCAGCTTGTAGACCACCCCGTCAATGTCATAGCCGAGCTTGGCGCGCTTGGTTTCAATGTCGCGGTAGAATTTCAGAATCTGTTCCAGGCTTTCGCAGCGCTTGGTCAGCGGATTGACCGGCAGGCCATACGCGCCAAATTTTTCCAGCATGCCGCTTTGGCTTTTGGCGGGCAGTTCCGACACTTCCCCCCAGCTATAGGCGAAGAAATTCAGCGCCCGCGAGGCAGTGATCCCGGGATCGAGCTGGCGCACCGAACCAGCGGCGCTATTGCGCGGATTGGCGTAGGTGGACTTTCCTTCCTTGGCCTGGCGCTTGTTCAGCGCCTCGAACGCCTTGTGAGTCATATAGACCTCGCCGCGCACTTCCAGCACGGCGGGCGGCTTGCCGTTCAGCCGCAGCGGAATGTCGGAAATGGTCCTGAGATTGGCGGTAATGTCCTCGCCCTCCGCTCCGTCGCCGCGGGTGGCGCCCTGCACCAAGACGCCCTTTTCATACCGCAAACTGGCGGAAAGCCCGTCAATCTTGGGCTCGGCGGTGACGGCAATTGTTTCGTCTTCCTTCAAGCCCAGAAAGCGCCGCACCCGGCCCAGAAAATCTGCCACATCCTCATCGCTGAAGGCATTGTCCAGCGACAGCATCGGCACGCGATGGGTGACCTTGGCGAATTTTTCGGATGCCTTGGCGCCCACCCGATGGCTGGGGCTGTCGGCGCGCACCAGTAGGGGAAACCTGGCCTCGATTTGCGCATTGCGGCGGCGCAGAGCGTCATAGTCCGCATCGCTGATCGTGGGGGCATCTTCGCTATGATAGCGGCGGTCATGCTCCGCGACCTCCTTCGCCAGACGGTCGAGTTCTTTTTCCGCTTCGACGGAGGTCAGTTTATCGACGGGCTTCATGCCCGCTTACGCGCTTTCTTCGCCGGCGCGGCTTCCGCCATCAGCCGCTTGGCGGCGGCGCGGGCCTCGGCCGTCACATTGGCGCCCGACAACATGCGGGCGATCTCTTCCAGCCGCTGGTCATCATCCAGCAATTCGATTTTGGTCTTGTCCTTGACGCGGGAAATGCGGAAATGCCGCGCCGCGCGCGCCGCCACTTGCGGCGAATGGGTGACCAGCAAAACTTGCGTGGTCTCGGCCAACCGCTGCAAGCGCTCGCCCACCGCATCGGCCACCGCCCCGCCCACGCCGCGGTCCACTTCGTCGAACACCATCGCGGCGGGGGACGAGACCTGGGCCAACGCCACCTTCAGAGCCAGGGAAAAGCGTGCCAGCTCGCCGCCGGATGCGATTCTGGCCAAGCCACCAAAAGCCGCGCCTTCCACCGTCGCCACTTCAAAGGCGATGCGCTCCAGCCCGGATGCCGTGCCTTTGTCATCGTCCAGTTTTTCCAACGCGACGCGGAATTTGGCATGGCCGAGTTTCAGGGGCGTAAGCTCGGCCGCCACGGCGGCTTCCAGCTTTCTGGCCGCGCCTTCGCGCGATTTGGACAATTTGCGCGCGGCCGTGAGATAGGCCTGATGCGCCGCCGCCACGTGGGCCTGTGCCTGTTTGATCTGGTCGCCGCCGCTGATCAAGGCTTGTTGCTTGGCGGCATAGGCGTCGCGGGTGGCCGGCAATTGATCCGGCGTCACGCCATATTTGCGCGCCAGGGCCCGCAGCGCGAACAGCCGTTCCTCCTTGCGTTCCAGCGCGCCGGTGTCCGTGTCCAGCCGCGACAGCAGCGAATCCAGTTCCCGCCGCGCCTCTTCCGCCAGGGCATAGGCCTGTTCCAGCGCGCTTTCGGCGGGGGCGGCGATTGTGCGCGCTTGCGGATTCATCCGCGACAGCCTCTTGAGTGCCTGGGCGAGACTGGTCTGCGCCCCGCGCTCGCTGGAGAGCGACTCCAAGGCGGAGGAGACTTCCTCCACAATCCGCGCCGCGTTCATCATCAGGGCGCGTTCGCCCGCCAGTCTTTCCTCTTCGCCCTCTTGAGGCGCAAAATCCGACAATTCGCCGGCAGCCGCGCGGACAAAATCGGCCTCGGCCTGGGCGCGTTCCGCCAGCGCCTGCAAATCTTCCAGCGCGCTACGCGCCGCCGCCCATTCGCCATACAGCGCCGCCACAGTCTGGGCATCGCCGTTCAAGCCGCCAAAGCCGTCCAGCAAGACGCGGTGGGTGGCGGTGTCGAACAAGCCGCGATCGTCCTGCTGGCCATGGACCTCCAGCAACAGACTGCCCACATCCTTGAGCAGACCCACGCCCACCGCCTGGTCATTGATGAAGGCGCGGCTCTTGCCGTCACTGGCCAAGGTCCGGCGCAAGACGATTTCCCCGTCCGCTTCCCTGTCTTGGTCACGCAACACCGCCCAGGCGGCGTGAGTCGTGTCCGGCTCGAACAAAGCGGTGGCGGAACCTTGGGCGGCGCCCGCCCGCACACTGGCGCGTCCGCGATTGCCCACCGCCAGCCCCAGCGAATCCAACAGGATGGATTTGCCCGCCCCGGTTTCGCCGGTCAGCACATTCAAGCCGGGCGCGAATTCCAGCGCTGCTTGCTCGATCAACACGATGTCACGGATGGTCAGTGCCGCCAGCACGCTCGCCTGCCGAATCTAAAAGACGCGACGGAAAGCCTGACTGATCCAGGAGCGATTGTCTTCCACCGGCCTGAGGTTGCGCCCCTTGAGGATATTGTAGGCATTCTTGTACCAGGCCGAACCGGGATAGTTGCGCCCCAGCACGGCGGCGGCCGTTTGGGCCTCGCTGTCCAGCCCCAGGCTATAATAGGACTCGCAGAGCCGCTCCAGCGCTTCGGCGATCTGGGGCGTGGTCTGATACTGGTCCACCACGGTGCGGAACCGGTTGATGGCGCCGATATAGTCGCCGCGTTTGAGATAATAGCGGCCCACCGCCATCTCCTTGCCCGCCAGATGGTCGTTGGTCAGGTCGATCTTGAGCGTGGCGTCGCGGGCATATTCGGTATCGGGGAACCGCTGCACCACGTCTTGCAGCGCCACCAGCGCGCCTTCGGTATTGGACTGGTCGCGGGCGATATCCACGATCTGCTCATAGAGGGAAATCGCCTTGATATAGAAGGCATAGGCCACTTCCGGGCTACCGGGATGCAGCGCGATATACTGGTCGGCGGTGGCGATGGCGTTGGGATAGGCATTGGCCTGATAGGAACAGAAGGCGCTGATCAGCATCGCCCGGCGCGCCCACACCGAATAGGGATGCTGCCGGTCCACTTCGTTGAACTGTGCAGCGCACAACTCCCAGGCGCCCGCATGGATCGCCCGCCAGCCATCGGCATAGATCTGCTCGACGGAGCGTTCCTGGTACGCGGCGGCGTCCTTGTTGGCGTTGTTGGTGGCGTCGTCCTTGCCCTCGAAGATGGAGCAGCCGGCCAGGGCGACCAGGACACCCGCCATCACACCGGCGCGCACAACAGACTTAAGACCAAGAACGAAGGCCATTCGCTATCCTTATTGCGCGTAAAAGCAAGTAATTTCAATAACTTGCTAAGAGCCAGCAGCCCAGTCGCGCTTTATGTCCCCTATATACAGTGGCCACGGGCTTTCAGGAAAGTGTCCAATTTTTAGGAGGGGCGCACCGCAGCATCAGGCCTGGATGTACCGATAATTGCGCCTATCCGAAAAAAGCGCCCGCAGCAGGGCATTGTTGGTGGCATGGCCGGATTTTTTGCCCTCAAAGCGGGCGATCAGCGGGGCGCCGGCCAGCGCCATGTCGCCGATGGCATCCAGAATCTTATGCCGGACGAATTCGTCGGCAAAGCGCTGGCGTTCGCGATTGATCACGCCGCTCTCATCCAACGCCAGGGTATTGGCCAGGGATGCGCCTTTGGCCATGTTCATCTTGTTGAGCGTCTCCAGTTCCGCCAGGAAGCCAAAGGTGCGCGCGGGCGCGATCTCGGCCTTGAAACCGGCGCGGCTGAAGGCAAAGGCGTAGAATTGCTCGCCGATCACCGGAAAGCTGAGTTCATAGGAATAAGACAGGGCATCGTCGGGCAACAGAGAGGCTCGGGCGTCACCGCTTTCCACCATCACCGGCATCAGCACCTTCAGAACGGTGCGCGGCTGGTCCTGTTCGGCTAGCCCTGCGCTTTCCAGCAGCGTTAAATAAGACAGCGCGTCGCCGTCCAGGATCGGCGGCTCCGGTCCATCCAGGCTCACCAGCAGGTCGTCTATTTCCAGACCCGCGGCCGCCGCCATCAGATGTTCGACCACACCCACCTTGGCGCTGCCCGACCCGATCACCGTGCCCAGCCGGGTTTCGCTGACCAGGTCGTATCGCGCCGGAATGTCGGTGTTCAGATCGGCGCGGCGGAAAACAATGCCCGCACCGGACGCCGCCGGTGACAGAGTCATCGTCACGGCCACGCCGGAATGCAGCGCGGTGCCCGTGGCATGGACCGGATGCGCGATGGTGCGGCGGGGGATCATGGAACCAGTCTAGCCCGGACCAGCCGCGGTTCCCAAACGACTCATGCCGTTTCGCCTATTTCGCACCCTGATTTGCGATGCGGCTGGCGCGGCTGTTCCAGGCAAAGCCAATGGCCAGCAACACCGCCATCAGCAGTTGGGCGGCGATGCCTTCCTGGGTGGGATAGAGTCCCAGAATTTCGGAGCGCGGGAAGCCCGCCAGCAAATTGATGGAAAGGGTGCCCGCCTCCTGCAGCGCCGATATGCCCTTGCCAATCAGCACCACCGCCAGAACCGCGATCAGCCAGGAACTGTAGGCAAAGAATTTGCCGACCGGCAGCCTCTTGCTGAAGCGCATCATCACCACGGCGATCACCGCCAGCACGGCGATGGCCGCGGCAGCGCCCGCCAGCACCGCCCCGCCATTGCCCTGGCTCCAGATCGCCGCATAGAAAAGAATGGTCTCGAACACTTCGCGATACGCCACCAGGAAGGCCAGAGCGAACAGGAACCAGGCCGAACCCTTGTTGAGGGCATGGCTGAGCGTCTCGCGGATATAGCGCTGCCAGGCTTGGGCATTGCTCTTGCCGTGCATCCAGATACCCACCCATAGCAGCACTAGCGCGGCGAACAGTGAGCCAAAGCCTTCGGTCAGCTCCCGGCC
>DATEEB010000157.1:0-3322 GCA_035281345.1 Rhizomicrobium sp.
TGGACCCGCGCGCCAAGACCTTATCGCCCAGGGCGCTGTCGCGCGTCGGCGATTATATGCGCAATGGCGGCATCATCCTGTTCGACACCCGCGATTTCACCTTGGGCGCCGTGCGCGGCCCCGCTTCGCCGGGCGAACAGACCTTGCGGCGGCTGACGGGCGGCTTGGATCTGCCGCCGCTGGAGCAATTGCGCGCCGATCATGTGCTGACCAAGGCCTTTTATATCCTGCGCGATTTTCCCGGCCGCTGGAGCGGCGGGAAATTGTGGGTGGAAGCCCTGCCGCCCGCTCCCAAAAACGGCGCGCCGCCCGCGCGCGGCGGCGATGGCGTGTCGCCGGTGATCATCGGCGGCAATGACTGGGCCGCTGCCTGGGCGATCGACGCCAATGGCCGGTTCCTGTCCACGCCGTCGCCGGGCGGGGAATTGCAGCGCGAGATGGCGTTCCGCTTTGGCGTCAATCTGGTGATCTATGCGCTGACCGGCAATTACAAGACCGACATGGTGCATGCGCCCGCCCTGCTGCAGCGGCTGGGGAACGAGCGATGACGCGGCTGGCTTTCGCACCCGTCCTTTCGCCTTCGCTGCTGGCGGCGATGGCCGCGGTGGCGCTGCTCATCACCGCTTACGGCTTTTATATGCGGGCGCGCGGCGCCTGGGCGCGCGGGCTTGCTTTCGCGGTTTTGCTGTTCGCGCTGGCGGGCCCTTTGCTGGTCAAGGAACAGCGTGCGCCTCTGCCGGATGTGGCGGTCATCGTCACCGACCGTTCGCAAAGCATGGCGCTGGGCAAGCGCGCGGCACAGGCGCAAAGCGCGCGGACGCAGATCAAACAGCTATTGGCCGACAAGCCGGAATTGATCTTGCGCGAAACCAGCATCACCACCACCGCCACCGGCGACAATAACGGGACCCAGGCCTTTGCCGCCTTGAACGCCGCCTTGGCCGATGTGCCGCAGGGGCGGGTGGCGGGCGCCATTCTGATCACCGACGGCCAGGTGCATGATGCGCCGTCACCGCAAGCCATGACGCTGCGTGCACCGCTGCAGGTACTGGTGGCGGGCACGCGCGGCGAGCGGGACCGCAAATTGACGGTGCTGAACGCCGCCCGCTTCGCCATTGTGGGCCAATGGGCGAACTTGCGCCTCCGGGTGGACGATCTGGGCGGCAGCGCAGAGGCCAGCGCGATGCTGGATATCCGCATTGACGGCAAAAGATTTGGCGCGCGCATGGTGCCGGTGGGCAAGGACACCGATATCCGCCTGCCGGTGACGCATGAGGGCGAGAACCTGATCGAACTGTCGGCCGGCCCCGGCCCGGCCGAACTCACCCAGCAGAACAACCGCGCCGTGGTCACGGTTTCTGGGGTACGCGACCGCTTGCGGGTTCTGCTGGTTTCGGGCGAACCGCATGCCGGTGAGCGGGTATGGCGCAACCTGCTCAAAGCCGATCCGTCGGTGGATTTGATCCATTTCACCATTCTACGCCCGCCGGACAAGCAGGATTCTACACCGCTCAATGAATTATCGTTGATCGCATTCCCATCGCGTGAGCTATTCCAGGAAAAGCTAAATTCCTTCGATCTGGTGGTGTTCGACCGCTATCGCGAGCGCGGCGTGCTGCCCTTGGCCTATTTTCAGAATCTGGCGTCCTATGTTCAGGACGGCGGCGCGCTTTTGATTTCGTCCGGCCCGGAATTTGCCGGCCCCGAAAGCATCTATCGCACGCCGCTTTCTCAAGTCCTTCCCGTTCAGCCCACCGGGCAGATTTTCACCGCGCCGTTCAAGCCGGTGGTGACCGAAGACGGCATGGCCCATCCGGTCACGCGCGAATTGCCAGGACGTAATCAAGAAGGACGTAATCAGGACAAGACCGCGCCCAGTTGGGGCCGCTGGTTTCGTATTCTGGGCGCCAACAAGATCGCCGGCCAGACCGTGATGGCAGGCGATGGCGGAAAGCCGCTGCTGGTTTTGGACCGGGTCGGCAAGGGCCGCATCGCCGAATTGATGTCGGATCAGACTTGGCTTTGGGCGCGCGGCTTTGAAGGCGGTGGACCGCAGGCGGAATTGCTGCGGCGCCTGGCGCATTGGCTGATGAAAGAACCGGAATTGGAATCGGAAAATCTATCGGCTTCCATTCTGGGTGACACGGTCCGCATCACCCGCCGCACCATGGCGGCGCAAACCCCGCCCGTGAGCCTGATCTGGCCCTCGGGCAAAAGCGCCAGCCTGCCTTTGACCCGCGCCGAACCGGGTATTTGGCGCGCCGAGGCCAAGGGCGCAGAACTGGGGCTCTATCGCGCCAGCGATGGGATTTTGTCCACCGTCACCGCGGCCGGGCCGCTGAACCCCAAAGAAGTGGCCGATATGCGCGCCACCGAAGAGGTTCTCAAGCCCGATGCCCAAGCCACCGGCGGCAGCGTGCATTGGCTGGCCGATGGCGTGCCCGAAATACGCCGCGTGGGCGCGAACGACAGCGCCAGCGGCTCCCGCTGGATCGGCCTGCGCAGCAACGGCGCCTATCGCGTCACCGCCCTGGAACAGGAAAAATTGTTGCCGCAATGGCTGGCATTGCTGCTGATTATGGGCGCGCTGTTGCTGGCGTGGCGGTTGGAGGGGCGTTGAATGAATCTCCCCCTCCCCTTGCGGGAGGGGGTAAATCATTTGGCGCCACCAAATGATTTGGGGGAGGGGTCAGTGTTTCACCCCTTCCCAATTTCTTCGCGCATACGCGCGAAGAAATTGCCCTCCCCCATCAAAGGGGGAGGGCAATAATCTAGCCGACCCCAGCCCCGTCCGCACAAACCGGCTCGTCAATCTGGGCGCGGCGCACCTGCCCCGACAGCGTAAGCAGCTCGCCGGCTTTCAACGACAGGCCCAGGATACGGTTCGGATCCACCGGTCCGGGAAACTTCACGCGGCCGGGCGGCAGCCGCGAAAATCCCACCTTGGTGTAATAAGGCTCATCGCCCACCAGCAGGATGGCGCGCCAGGGCCCGGTTTGAGCCGCCGCGATGCCCGCCTGCATCAAGGCGATGCCGATGCCGCGGCCACGCTGATCGCCCTCGACCGCCAAGGGACCCAGCAGCAATTCTTCATGACCGCCCACCCGGATGGGCCAAAAACGCACCGACCCGCGCAGGACATCCCGGCCGTCCGGCATTTCCTCCACCGCGACAAAAGACAAGTCCGTCACCGGGGCCACGCCTTCGCGCAGCCGGTACGCCGATTTGGCGAAGCGGCCGGGCCCGAAACTGTCCGCGTTCAACGCCGCAACCCGTGCGGCGTCCTGGGGCCTTTCCAGACGGATCTTCCAGCCGGTGGCCA
>DATEEB010000158.1:0-5482 GCA_035281345.1 Rhizomicrobium sp.
GGCCATGGCAACGCCTAGCGAAAGAGACGCCGGGACCCGGCTGGACGAATGGTCGCCGCGGCTTTTGAAGTCGCGCCTGTATCAGCGAATCCTGGTGGACATCATCATTGGGACTTTGGCGCCGGGCGAGCAGCTGGATGAGAATGCGTTGGCGCGCCGGTACGGCGGCGGGCTGGCGGGTATCCGCGAAGCGCTGGCGCGCCTGGCGCTGGAAGGATTGGTGGTGCGCCGCGCCCGGGTCGGCACGGCCGTGGCGCCGTTGGATCTGATGGGCGCACGCGAAGCCTTTGAGGCGCGCCGTCTGATCGAGGTCCATTGCGCCGGCCTTGCCGCGGCCCATGCCAGTGACGAAGAGATCGCAGGTATCCGCGCCACGCTGGATGATGGCGAAGCCGCGATCCAGGACAATGACCAAGCTGCTTTGGCGGCCATGGACGAAGCCTTTCATGTCGCGGTGGCCGCTGCCAGCGGCAATCGTTCCTTGGCCAAGATGGTGGTGACGCTGCACCATCAGACCGCGCGTTACTGGCTCTATGCCATGCGGGGGCCTGCCTCCGATGACGGTATGGCCGCCTTGAATGAGCATCGCGGCTTGGCGGAGGCAATCGCCAGCCGTGATATCGAACGCGCCCGGGCGGAAATGCTGAAGGTGCTGGGGGATTTTCCTGCCGAAATAAAGCGCAGCCTGGAAAGCCGATAGACGACAATGACCCAGTGTGGCGGGCGCGCCTGGCTGACCTTGGCCCTGATGAGCGCGCTATTTTTCATCGTCACGGCCGCCACCTTTGCGTCGCTGGGCCTGGTTCTGCCCGCTATGGTTGGCGAGCTCCATTGGAGCTGGACAGAGGCTGGCGCCGGTTTCACCTTGCTGGCGGTGTTCTGCGGCATTACCAGCGCGGTGCCCGCAACCTTGATCCGCCGCTTTGGCGTTCGCATCACGCTCCTGACGGGCGCGGCGGTGATGGCGGCGGCGTTTCTCTGCCTCGCCTGGACCCAGGGCTTGGTGCTCTATTTCGTGGGCGCATCCTTGGCGGGCCTAGGATTCACGCTGCTGGATTCGGTGCCGGGGACGTATTTGTTGTCACGGTGCTTTGCGCGGCCATCCTTCGCATTCGGTCTTTATTTCACCATCGGCGGCTTGGGCGGTGTGGCCGGTCCGCTGCTGTGCATCCAGGTGATGCAAGCCGCCGATAGCTGGCGCAGCTATTGGCTGTTGGCCGGCGCTTTGGTGGTCGTGATCGGCGTGGCGGCGGCGCTGGGCGTGGACACCAAGACCGATGTCGCCAACGCGGCGAATGGCGATCCGGAAATTTCCACAGAGCGCTGGACCATGCGCACGGCGCTGCAAACACCGCAATTCTGGATCATCGCCGCCGCCTATGCCGCGTTTCTGTTTTGCGGCCTTACCGCCAATGCCGTGTCGGTGGCCCACCTCACCCAATATGGCGTGGCGGCCTCGGTCGCAGGCGGCATGATGAGCATTGAGGGGCTATGGAATTCCGGCGCGCGGTTAGCGGGCGGCATTCTGTCCCGCTTTGTCAGTGCCCGGATTTTACTGGCAATTGCCTTAAGCGCGTTGGTGATCGGCCTTTTGGCGCTGGGCATAGCCCGCGACACGCCCATGATGATGGTCTATGCCGCTGGCATCGGCATCGGGTTTGGCCTGACCTTCTTTGCCGCTAGTATTTTGCTGCTGGACTATTTCGGGCGCGGCCCGTATCTGGAACTGTTCGCCACCGTCAACCTTATCTCGACAGTGGGTGCGGTGGCGCCCACCTTGGCGGGATTGACCCGCGATCGTACCGGCGCCTTCACGCCGTTTTTTGTGGGACTTTCGGCGCTGGTCCTGTTGGTGATCCTGGCCGTGCTCCTGATGCGGCCGCCGCATCCGAGGCAAGCATGAAAGACTTTGGCGTTTTTCTGCCAGTCGCCACGCGAAGCGCGCGAGAGCGCGTTCGCCAAGAAATAACGTTGGCGACATGAGCGGCCCCAAAGAATTCGGCGTCTTTTTGCCGGTCGCCAACGGTGGATGGATTGTCTCCAAGACCACGCCGGTGCTGGATGGCGGCTGGGCGCAAAACCGCGAGGCAGCCATCCTTGCGGAAGAGTCCGGCTTTGATTTTGTGATGGCGATGGGCAAATGGCGCGGCTTTGGCGGGGCAACTTCGCATTGGGGCACCAGTCTGGAAGCCGTCACCATGATGGCCGCCATCGCCGCCGTCACCAGGCGGGTGAAAGTGTGGGCGACGCTGCACGCCATTCTGCACAATCCGGCGGTGGCCGCCAAAATGATCGCCACCCTGGATCACATCAGCGATGGGCGTGCCGGCCTCAATATCGTGGCGGGCGCTTATCGCGGCGAATTTCAGCAAATGGACGTCTGGAACGAAAATCTGGATCACGATGCGCGCTACGATCTGACGCAGGAATGGACCCAGATCGTCAAGCGGCTTTGGAGCGAGCCAAGCGTCACGTTCAAAGGCAAGCACTTCGATTTCCAAGATTGCGTCAGCGATCCCAAGCCGCTCCATCCCCCGTTTTTGATCTGCGCCGGCATGTCCAAGCGCGGCTTTGAATTTTCGGTGCGCGAGGCCGATGGCTGTTTCATCGGCGGACGGGACCAGGCGGAAACCCGCGATGCGTCACGGCGCGCCCGCGCCTTGGCAGCGGAGTTTGGCAAGCCACTTCGCACCTATTGCATGATGACGGTGATCACGGCTGCGACCGACGCCGAAGCTGAGGCCAAAGCTGAGACCTATCGCGCCGGGCTGGACGAGGGCGCCGTGCTGGGGATGCTGGAAAGTTATGGCGCCGCCGGCAATGCCATGACGGCGCGGTCGCAAGGCGCCTTTATGACTCAGACGGCGGTGGGATCGCCCGCGACCTGCGCCGCTCGAATCGAAGATTTTCTGCGTGATTGCGATATAGACGGCTTGATGTTCATCTGCGACGATTATGCGCAAGGTCTGCCGGTGATCGGACGCGAGATTCTGCCCAGGCTTCGCAAGGTTTCCGCATGAGCCCGGATTGGATCCTGCCGCGCCGCACGGCGCTGATACTGATCGATTGCCAGGTGGATTTCGGTGGGCCCGATGGCGCAATGGCGCGGCGCGGCGCCGACATGACCGCGCCGCAGGCGGCGCTGAAACAGGCGCAAGCCTTGACGCAGGCCGCGCGCACCGCAAACGTGGCGGTTGTCTTCGTGCGGCTGCTGACCCGTCCTGATGGGGAAAATCGCATCGCGCGCGAAGCCAAGACGCGCATGCAGGATGACAAGCCGGATTTATGCGTAGAAGGAACGCGCGGCGCCGACTTTATCGGACCGCAGCCGCAAGCCGGCGACCGGATCGTTACCAAGACGCATTTCAGCGCTTTTGCGCGCACGGGTCTGGCCGAGAGTTTGCACGCCCAGGGTGTGGATACGCTGGTGCTGGCGGGTCTGACCACGGAATGCTGTGTGGCGTCCTCCGCCTGGGATGCGTTCGAGCACGATTTTCATATTTTTATCGCTCAGGACGCCTGCGCCGCCTATGAGCAAGCGCTGCATGACCAGACTTTGCGCGCCTTGGGCCTGAGCGGGGCAACGCTGGCGCCCACGGCGGATTTCGTCCGGTTCTGGGGAGATTGATTGGGGTGATGGGCCTGCGTCAGCCTGCCGCTTGGGAAATGTGATGTAAAATGTTACGCCACATTTGGATAGGGATGTTTATGTACGGCTCATGACACAGAATTTGCTGATTTTAGTAGCCGCCGGTTTGCTGGCCTGGGCAGCGGGGGGCGCGCAGGCGCAGACGCCGGAGTCCATCCTTGTGACCGGCGATCGCGTGCATTTGCTGGAGACCCAGGCCAACAGCGCCGCCTTCGGTCTGGACAAGCCGCTGATTGAAACCCCGCGCGCGGTGAGTTTGGTGAGCGATACGACCATCGCGCGCTACGGTATTTCCGGCGTCAATGATCTGACCGCCATCACCCCGTCGGCCTATACCGCCAGCTATTATGGCGTGGAGGGTTCGGTTTCGTTGCGCGGCACGCTGGCGGAAAACTATTTCCGCGGCTTCAAGCGGGCGGAAAACCGGGGCACCTATTCCACGCCTCTGGCCGATGCGGCAGGGATCGAGATTCTGCGGGGGCCCCCGTCACCTGTCTATGGCGCGGGCAAGGTGGGCGGGTTGGTCAATTTCCTGCCAAAGACCGCCGGCGCGAACGACGTTTTGGGCGCAGAAGTGACCGTCAGCTATGGCAGCTATTCCAAGCGCAATCTCACGGCGCAGATCAATGCGCCGGTTGCGATCGGTGATGCGCAGGGCGGCCTGCATGCCTATGGCGAGTTGGACGACAGCTATAGTTTCTATCGCGGGCTTCATCCCAGCCATCAGTTGATCGAACTGACCGGTGCGTTGACGTTTGGCGCTTGGTCACTCACCGCCGACTATATGTACTATCATTCCAATGGCGATGTGCAGACGCCGGGCTGGAACCGGTTGACGCAAGCTTTGATCGATACGGGCAGCTACATCACCGGACGCGATAGCTCGCTGACGGATGTGGACGGCAATGGCCGTCTCACGCTCAATGAGCTGGGCGGCAATCCCTATTTCTTCGATCCCAATTTCCGGCCCCTGGCGTGCGTGGCCTGTCAGGATGCCGCCCACCGGCTAGACAGCGGCGTGGGCACGGCCGGTTTGGACCAGCGCACGGTCTACAATGCGCGTGGGGTGGATTTCTCCAACACCATCACCCACACCGCGTTTCTGGAATTGGCCAGGGATTTGGGTGAAGGCCAGCGGTTGCGGCTGCAACTGTTCGGCGACACGCTGCAGAACGACCGGTTCGTCTCGTATGGCTTTCCCGGCTCCTACCGCACCCAGATCGGCGAGATCCGTCTCAGCTATGATCTCAAGCGCCAATTCGGTCTGCTGAAAACCCAGACCGTGGCGGGCGCCTCCTATCGCATCGTGCATGCCATCGGAAAGGAAAGCTTCAACAGCGGCGTGATCGCGCTAGACCGCCGGGATATCTCCGCCGGGTCTGCCGCCAATGATATTATCGACTCGCCCTTCAATGTGGATGCGCCGGGAACCCTAGGCCTGGGTTGGGAAAATGACGTCCACACCAACAGTTCCGATGCCGGTGTTTTTGTCGTCACCGACTGGAGCTGGGACGACAGCCTGAATGTGACCTTGGGCGGCCGCTACGATGCCTACAATGTGCGCTCCACCGATACCGGCGTGATGGCGTTCGAGCCGGCAACGGCGCGCGGCAATGCCGGACGCTTTACCTATACCGCCAGCCTTTCTTACAAGACGCCATGGGGTGTGGTGCCATATGTGACCAGCGCCAAATCTTCGGCCATCGAGATCGGCCAAGCCAGTCAGGTGATGACCAGCCTTTTGGCGTCGCGTAGCTGGCTGTCCAATTCCTTTCTCAATGAAGTGGGCGTCAAATTCGCCGCCCTGGACGATCATTTGCAGGGCAGCCTGAA
>DATEEB010000159.1:0-15870 GCA_035281345.1 Rhizomicrobium sp.
TCCCAAAGTACTGGACGAGAAGGTCGCCCGCCTGCATCTCGGCAAGGTCGGCGCTCAGCTGACCGAACTGTCCAAGAAGCAGTCCGACTACATCACCATCCCGCAGGCGGGGCCGTACAAGCCGGATACCTATCGCTACTAACATTTGTCATCCCGGGCGCGGCGCAGCACGCAGTGGTGCGCTGCTGACCCGGGATCCACTGCAAGCGGCACCATGGATCCCGGCTCGCGCGCTTCGCGCTTGACCGGGATGACAAGATAAGGATAAGGGCGCGTCCAGTTGGACGCGCCCTTATTGTTTGGCCACTATGGCCAATTCTCGGCCTACACGTCACGGATGTCACCTTCCGCCATCGCGATGTCTCTGGGTGACAAGTCCGCAAGCGACTCGGACTTCTTCATTCCACCCGGAAGCCGCGCGGCGCCGCGCCTTGGCGGAATGTTTCCATCATGCGCGCATAGGCGCTTTCGATGTTGCGGGTAAAAAGCGCCGCATCGAACAGCGGCATGGTCCGGCGGTTGGCTACGAGCTTGGCTTTCAGGGCATGCAGGCTTGAGGGATCGCGCGCCAGCGACAGCGCCAGGGCGCGGTACTGCTCCGGCGTTTCGGTAATGAGTTCGGGAAGACCTATGGCGTTCAGCAGGCTGGCGGCCACACGGCCCGCGAAGGCCGTGCCGCGCCGGGTCAACACCGGCACGCCCGCCCACAGCGCGTCGCTGGCGGTGGTGTGGCCGTTGGAAGGCAGGCAATCCAGGAACAGATCCGCCAAGCTGAGGCGCGCCAGATGGGAGCTAAGCGCAATCATGGGCGCAAAGACCAGCCTTTCGCCCGCGACCCCACGCGCCTCGGCCTCGCGCCGCAGATTGGCGGTGGCGATCGCGTTATTCTCCAGCAACCACAACACGCTGCCGGGCACCGCGGTGAGAATAGCCATCCATTCCGCGAACGTGCCTGGCGTCAGCTTGTAGCAGGAATTGAAATTGCAGAAGACAAAGCCGCCGGGCGGCAATCCGCAATCGGCTTTGGCCGGAATATCCGCCGCGATTTCGCGCTTTGCGTCATTCACCTGGTAGCTGCCCGGCAGCCGCACCACGTGTTCGGTGTAATATTTTTCTTCGCCAGGCGGAATCACGCTCTCGTCGGCGATGATATAGTCGATATAATCTGCGCCCAGCGAGCCGGGGAAGCCCAGATAGTTCACTTGAATGGGGGCGGGGCGCAGCGCGAAGATACCCATGCGATGATCGCCAAAATAGCCGTTGAGATTGACCAGGATGTCGATCTCCGCGGCCATGATGGCCTCGGCGGCCCCGCCATCGGACAGGCCCGTAATGGGGATGATCTTACCCGCAAAAGCCGCCTCCAGCCGCCGCCGCATCGCACTGCCGTCATCAAAGCCATTGTCGAAGGCGAATATCTCAAAGCGGGCGCGGTCGTGCCGCTCATACATTTGTGCCATCAGATAGGCGGTGGCTTGGGCGCGGAATTCGCCGGAGACATAGCCAAGGCGGATACGATCATGGCTTCGTGCGCGAAAACGGGCGGGGCTTGGCGGATAACGGTGCGCCGCATGCGTGGCGGCGCAGCGCAAGAGATCGGCGGGAGAGGACGAAATCCCCTGATAGACAAAGGGTTCGGCCGCAGGGGCGCCGGCGCACACTTGGGTGTCGAGCTGCGCCACCGCATCCTCAAAACCGCGCCAGTCGCAGGCATACATCTTCAGATGCAGCAGCATCCCTTGGGCGTAGGGACAATCGGGATCGGCGGCGACCGCCTGTTCGAGATCCGCGATGGCCGGCCCAAGCCGCGCCCGCTCGACCCACTGCACGGTGGCGCGGTTGAACAAGCCTTCGGCATAGCCGGGATTGGCCGCGATGACGCGGTCACAACATTCCAGCGCTTCATCGATGCGGCCCAGATCGCGCAACACGATGGCGCGATTGTTCAGCGTGATGCAATCGCGGGGCGAAATCGCGAGGGCGCGGTCGTAACTGGCCAGCGCCGCGTCGAATGCCCGCAACCAGCGCAGCGCGTTGCCCCGTCTCGCCCAGGCCTGGGCATTGCCGGGAGAAAGAGTCAGCAGCCGGTCAAAGCTTCCCACGGCTTCGGCAAAACGCATCATCTGCGCCAGAAGATTGGCGCGGTTCTGCCACGGGCCCGGCGCGCCGGGCATCAAGACAAGGGTGCGGTCATAGCTTTCCAGCGCTTCATCCTGACGGCCCATGTCCCACAGCAGCGAACCGCGATTGTTCCAGGCTTCCGCCAGCGCGGGATTGACGGCCAGCGCGGCGTCATAATGGGTCAGCGCATCGTCGGTGCGCTGCAGGGCCGTTTTGACCAGACCCATCTGATAGTGGGCTACAGCATCCCGGGGCGCGGCCTTAAGGATCTGGGCGCAAAGGCTTTCGGCCTCTTCCAGCTTGCCCTGCGCGAATGCCGCTTGGGCCTGCTGCAGAAGCTGTGCGCTGAGAAACATAGTGCCCCCTTCCTTACGACATTCGGTTTTCTTGCTCTAACGAAGGAAGATATGCAGCATCTATATCCAACCAACCGGGAAAGCACTCTACGCAACAATTCATCGAACCAGATTGTTATTCACACAGTTGCAGTTGGTCGGTCCGATGTAGAAAAAGCGATCGAAAAATATTGAAATCGCGTGGAAGACGTTGGAAAGAAACAGGGTAGCAGCCATGTTCGTAGGAAAGTTCATCAGCCGTGAGCAAGTCCACAAAGACTCGAAGCTGCCTAGGCAATTCGTTCGGGAGAGCATAAGAGCGGTCTAAAGAAGCGAGGCGGCGGGTTCTATTTGCCGGACACCAATCGCTACTGATTTTTCGTCAGGAGATAAAAAAAAGCGCGCCCTTTTTCGAATCCGAATGGTCGGCCGGAAGTGGACAGCCGTCACAAATCCGTAACACTCTGAATTGACTCACAATTTATCCACAGGCCCCTAGATATGGAACTTTGGGCCACATCTGGTTTTTAGCAATTTATTAACCATAATCTCTAGGCGGACTCGCCCTCCGAAGCTATCTTGTTGATTCCAAAATGATTCGCCGCAAAGGCGAAAGATAAGCGTGGGGGCTGGCGGCATGCGTCCCAGATCGGGACAGGGCAGAAGGCCGAGGGCTATTATGGGGCGGCGCTGGCGGGGATTCCTGCTGGGTTGCGCTCCGGCTGCCTTGATGCCGCTGCCCGCCTTTGCAGCAATTCCCAAGGCTCTCACCTTTCAGAGTGGTAATGTTCTGGTGCTGACGGCGCTAGCCTGCGGCGGCGTCGCACTGGCGATCGCCGCCGGGCTTTGGGCGCTGGCAGAACAACACACGGCGCACCGCTTGCGCCGCGCGCTGCGCGGTGTCGGCGCCAAGAGCAAAGCCGCGGTCGGCGAACGCGATGCGCTGCTGGGCGCCAGCCGTGAGGCGCTGGTGGTATGGGGCCGTGACGGCTCCGGGCCATTCTCTTATTGCGGCGGCGACGAGCTTCTGCAGTCCTGCCTCAGGGGCGCCGACGCCTTGGCGCTGTCCAGCGCCTTGGACGGATTGTCGGATCGCGGCGCGGCGTTTCAGTTAAAGGTGCATGACGATCATGGCCACCGGCTCGTAGCGCGCGGGCGCGCGGTGGGCGGCATGGCGGCGGTGTGGCTGGAAGAGCCGTCGGCCGCGGTCATGGATCAAGATTACAAGGCGATCCTGGATGCGCTTCCGGTCCCGGTCTGGCTGCGCGACAAAGGCTTGGCGCTTAGCTGGGGCAACCACGCCTTCCTCAAGGGCGCGGGCGCCAACGATCTGGAATCCGCGCGCCGCGATCAGTCCGCCTTGGACAAGAATGAGCGCGAATTGGCCGCCAGCGCCCGCGCGGAAAATGCCCGCCAGGAATCGCGGCGCTTCTCGGTGGTGAATGGCCATCGCCGGGCGTTGGAATTCACCGAAATCCCCTTGGGCGATGCGGGCGTAATCGGCACCGCAGTGGATGTCACCGAAGTGGCCGCCGCCGAAGCCAAGCTGCAGCAGCATGTCGATGCCCATGCCGATACGCTGGACAAGTTGCAGACGGCAGTGGCGATTTTCGGCAAGGATCAGAAGCTCAGCTTCTACAACAAGGCCTTTGTCAAATTGTGGGGCCTGCCGGAGAATTTCCTCGACAAGCATCCCGGCGACGGCGAGGTGCTGGACCGGCTGCGCGACGGCCGCAAATTGCCCGAACAACGCGACTATCCCGCCTGGAAGCGCGCCCGGCTGGAGCTGTACCATGACGGGGCGCGCGAAAAACCCAGCGAAGAGACTTGGCACATCCCGGGCGGCCAGACCATCCGGGTGATGACACAACCGCATCCCTTCGGCGGGCTCACCTTCCTTTACGAAGACGTCACCGCGCGCCTCAATCTACAAAGCGACTACAACACCTTGGTCAAGGTGCAGTCCGCCACCTTGAACTCCTTGAGCGAAGGCGTGGCGGTGTTCGGCCCCGACGGCAAGCTCAAACTGCACAATGCCGCCTTTGCCCGCATCTGGGAATTCGACCGCGAAGACCTGGAGGATGAGCCTCATGTTCGCACCATCGCCGCCTTGTCGCGGGACAAGTTCGGCGACACCGCGATCTGGGACCAGTTGATCCAGGCGATCGTGGCGGGCGCCTCGGCGCGCGATTTGGGCGACGTGGAACGTTCCGACCGCTCCATCCTGTCGCTGGCCACCTCATCCTTGCCCGATGGCGCCACCCTGGTGACCTTCAAGGACGTCACCGACCGCTTCCGCATCGAAAGCGCGCTGCGCGACCGCAATGAAGGCCTGGAAGCGGCCGACCGGCTCAAGTCCGACTTCATCAAGCATGTGTCGTATGAATTGCGCACGCCGCTCAACACCATTCTTGGTTTTTCCGAGCATCTGGCCAGCGGTACGCCCGGCCCGCTCAATCCGCAGCAGAGCGAATATGTCCAGGCCATTGTGGCGGGCGGCAATACGCTCAAAAGCCTGGTCAACGACATTCTGGATTTGGCGCTGGTGGAATCGGGGGCGCTCCGTTTGGAACTGGAGCGTATCGACCTTTGCGAGATCATAACCGATGTCGCCAGCCATGCCCGCGACTGGGCCGGCAAGGTTGGCCTCACCCTCCAGGTCGAGGTGGCGCCCGAGGCCGGAAGTTTCCTGGCGGATGCGCGCCGGCTGCGGCAGATCGTCTTCAATCTTTTGTCCAACGCCTTCAAATACACGCCGCGCGGCGGCGCCATCACCCTGTCCGCCAAGATCGTCGGCGAAGACGTGCAGATCGCGGTGGCCGACAACGGTCCGGGCCTGTCGCCCGAGGTGAAGGCCAATGTGTTCGAGCGCTTCTCCGCCAAGAGCCGTTCGGGCACGCGCGCAGGCGCCGGTTTGGGCCTGGCCCTGGTCAACCGCTTCCTGGAATTGCATGACGGCTGGGTGGAAATCGAAACCAGCAACCAAGGCGGCACCTTGGTGCGTTGCCATCTGCCGCGCCGGATTCACGATGACGAACCGAATCCGGAGCAGAGCGGGGACCGGAAGACGGCGTATCTCTGACCTTAATCGTCATGGCCCGGCTCGTCCGGGCCATCCATAACCCTCCCACCGTATGGATGGCCCGCATAAAGCGGGCCATGACGATTGGGGGGTTAATGCTGACTCTTGGGCAGGTTGAGCACAATCCCATCCAATTCTGCGCGCATCCGCAACTGGCACGACAGGCGGCTATTGGGGCGTACATCGGGTGCGAAATCCAGCATCGTCTCCTCCATGTCGCTTTTGGGCGGCAGCTTTTCCGCCCATCCCGGCGCGACATAGACCTGACAGGTGGCGCAGGCGCAGGCCCCGCCGCAATCGGCATCGATGCCGGGGATCAGATGCTTGACGGCGCCTTCCATCAAGGACCAACCCTCCGCCACCTCGACCGTGTGCGCTTTGCCGCCATCCTCTATGTAGGTAACTTTATATTTGACTTTATTCATTGAAGAGGGGCGGCATCATGCCATCTGCTTCATGGGTACGGACAGATCGGCCAGAATTTCCGGCGCGATTTTTTTGCCTTCCGCCACCAGCTTCTTGCCGATCATATATTCGGGCGCGGCGTTGACCGCCTCGACCGCCGCCACGATGCCGTCGCGCAAATGGAAAACCGCGAATTTGCGCGTGGCGGGATCGCCGCGCGCCACCCTGCGGTCGGTTGGCCGCGCCAAGCCCGCGATCTGAAGCTTGAGGTCATACTGATCCGACCAGAACCACGGCACCTCGCTATAGGTCTTGGCCTTGCCCACCATCGCCAGCGCCGCATGCTTGGCCTGGTCGATGGCGTTCTGCACGCATTCCAGGCGGATAGAATGGCCTTCGCGCCCGACATGGCGGGTGCAATCGCCTGCCGCCCAGATATGCGGATCGCCGGTACGCGCATTCTGGTCCACCACAATACCGTCTTCCGAGGCAAGCCCGGCATGGGCAGCAAGTCCGTCGCACGGGATCACGCCGATCCCCACCAGCACAATGTCGGCCTCATAGCTTTGACCGCCCGCGATCACCCGTTCCACTTTACCGTTGCCTTCAATGGCTTCGACACCGGTTTTCAATTTCAGCGTCACGCCCGCCTTTTGATGTTCGGCGGCATAGAAGGCGGAAAGTTCCGGCGACACGGCGCGCGCCATCAGGCGGTCCATGGCTTCGAACACCGTCACCTCCAAGCCGCGTTTGGCCCCCACCGCCGCCACTTCCAAACCGATATAGCCGCCGCCCACAATGGCGATGCGTTTTCCGGCTTGGAAAACCGCCTGCAGCCCGTCCACATCGGCGATGGTCTTGAGATAGTGAATGCCAGGCAGGTCCGCGCCGGGGCATTTGAGCTGGCGCACCCGGGCGCCGGTGGCCAAGAGCAGCTTGTCGTAAGACAGGGTTCGGCCATCGCTGAGATCGACCGCGCGCTGGGCGCGATGGATGGCGGTCGCGTGGCTGTTCAAAATCAGGCTACAGCCATTTTCGGCGTAATAGGCATCCGCCTTCAGGAACAGCCGCGCCCGCTCGAAACTGCCCAACAGATAGGCCTTGGACAAAGGCGGGCGCTGATAGGGCGCATAGGCCTCGTCGCCCACCATGGTGATGGGGCCGTCAAAACCTTCGGCGCGCAGCGTTTGGACCGCTTGAGCGCCTGCCTGGCCGGCACCGATGATGACGATATGTTCGGACATTTCTGACTGTTTCTCGAATACGGGCCGAGCCGCTACCATGTCCCGTAATCGCGTGCAATCAAGCACTTCCTAGACGGCCCCCCGCGGGTTAAAAGCGGTGCCAATGGCCCAAATCTCCGAGACGTTTCGCAGCGATATTCCCCTGCCCGACCTTAACGCCACCGCGCGATTGGGCGCAGGCATCGCCAGCGGTTTGAAGACCGGCGATGCGGTGGCGCTGTGGGGCGATCTGGGCGCGGGAAAAACCACCTTGGCCCGCGCCATCCTGCGCGCCCTGGGGGTGAGCGAAGAGGTGCCCAGCCCCACCTTCACCCTGGTGCAGAGCTATGACACGCAGCCGCCGGTGGCGCATTACGATCTGTATCGCCTCAAAAGCGGGCGCGAGATGGCGGAATTGGGATTTGACGATGCCTTGGATCAAGGCGCGGTGCTGGTGGAATGGCCGGAGCGCGCGCCCGAAGTCCTGCCGCCGGATGCGTTGCATGTGCGGCTTGGCCTTCACAGCGGCGCACGCACAGCCCGGCTGACCGGCCCGGCGCATTGGGAAAGCCACATTCATGTCTGAGCGGCAAGCCGCGATGCAAGATTTCTTGGCGCGTTCCGGCTGGGGCGCGGCGCACGTAACGCCCCTGCCAGGCGACGCCTCCACCCGACGCTATGCCAGGCTCGCAATGGACGGGCGCAAAGCCATGCTGATGGACCAGCCGCAAGGCGCGGAAACTCCAACGGCTCCGGCCGGTGCCGACGAAGAGATGCGGCGCGCCTTGGGTTATAACGCGGTGGCGCGGCTGGCGGGCGCGGATTGCGCGCGGTTCGCGGCGGTGGCCGCTTGGCTGCGCGGTCATGGCTTGGCGGCGCCCGACATCTATGCCGCCGATCACGCCAATGGCTTTGTCATACTGGAAGATTTGGGCGACGCCTTGTTCGCCGATGTGCTGGCTCAAGACGGTGATGAAAAGGCCCTGTATGAAGCGGCGGTGGAAGTATTGGCGAAACTCCACGCCCATGACGCGCCTTCTTATCTATCCCCTCCGGCCGCTACGCGGGCAAGCCCGCTAGCGGCCACCTCCCCCTCCAGCGCTTCGCGCGAGGGGGAGGCGGACCTGCGCTTTCCTCTCTACAACTTCGACCAGACCGCGCTGATGGCGGAAACCGACCTGTTGACCGAATGGTTCATGCCGCTGGTGCTGGGGCGCAAGGCGACGGAGACGGAAGTCGCGGAACATCGCGGACTTTGGCGCACCGCCCTTAGCGGCATCGGCATGATGCGCCGCATCTTCGTGCATCGCGATTATCATGCGCAAAACCTGTTGTGGCTGCCCGAGCGCAAAGGCGTCGCCCGGGTCGGGCTGATCGATTTTCAGGACGCGGTGGCTGGAAGCCCGGCCTATGATCTGATTTCCCTCACCAAGGATGCACGCCGCGACGTGGCGCCGGAACTGGCGCAAATCGCCACCAACCATTATCTGGCGGCCATGAAGGCGCAAGGCACGCCGCTGGAGGAACACGCGTTCCGCCGGGAGATGGCAGTGATGGCGGCCCAGCGCAACGCCAAGATCGTGGGCATCTTTGCCCGCCTTTACCAACGCGACGGCAGGCCGCGCTATCTGGCTTTCCTGCCGCGCGTCTTGGGCCATTTGGAACAGGACTTGGCGCATCCGGCACTGGGCGATTTGCGGGCATGGTATGATCGCGTGATTCCAAAAGACCGGCGCGCCGTGGCGCCCCTGCAAGTGGAACAAGTGTGAGCAAAGTCACCGCCGCCATGATGATGGGCGCAGGCCTGGGCACCCGCATGCGCCCCTTGACCGACGACCGTCCAAAACCGCTGGTGACGGTGGGCGGCAAGACCCTGATCGATCATTCCATCGACCGGCTGGTGGCGGCGGGCGTGACGCTGTTGGTGGTCAATGTTCACTATAAAGCGGATATGCTGCGGTCGCATTTGAGCAAGCGCCGCGATGTGGAGATCGTCATTTCCGACGAAACCGACCGGCTGCTGGATACCGGCGGCGGCGTGGTCAAGGCCATGCCCTATTTCGGCGACCGGTCTTTCTTTGTGCTCAATTCCGATTCCATTTGGATCGAGGGCGCGGCGCCCGCCTTGCCCGCCATGCTGTCGCAATGGGACGATGGCCGCATGGACGGCTTGCTGCTGCTGGCCGAGATGAAAACCGCGCTGGGCTATGAAGGAACGGGAGACTTCGCGCTTCGGCCCGGCGGCGATGTGATCCGCGCCCGCGATGTCACCGGCACCGAACGCATCTTTGCCTATCCGGGGGTGCAGATCGCCCATCCGCGCCTGTTCGCCAATTCTCCGCCAGGCGCCTTTTCCACCAACATCATGTGGGACCGCGCCATCGCCAAAGGCCGGTTGTTCGGGTCCGTGCTGGACGGAACCTGGATTCATGTCGGCACGCCCCATGCGCGCGACGAGGCGCAAGCCACCCTCGCCGCGCTTTCGCCCGCCTGACGCCGGCGTGAAACACCCCGCGGTCTTCACCATCGCGCCCAGCGCGGACTTCGCGGAAAGCCTGGCGCGCGGATTGATCGCGCGCGCCGGCGATGATCCGCTCGCTCTGTCCTCTTGCGTCATCTATCTGCCCACCCGCCGCGCGGCGCGCAGTTTCGGCGATGCGTTTGCCAAGGTGATGGGCGGGGCGGCCCTGCTGCCGCAATTCAAGGCGCTGGGCGACAGCGAGGAAGACGAGCTGTCGTTCGACGCCGCCAGCGAAGGGCTGGAACTGGCGCCCGCGATCGCGCCGCTCCGGCAGCAGCTTTTGCTGGCACGGTTGATCCGGCAATGGGACCACAGCGGCCGCGACGGGCTTTTGTCTTTTGCGCAAAGCGCCGCCCTTGCCGACAGTCTGGCCAAGGTGATGGACGAGGTCGAAAACCAGGGCTGCGATCTTGCCAAGCTCAAGGATCTGGCGCCCGAGCATCTGGCCGAACATTGGGCAGGCGTTTCAAGCTTTCTGGACCTGTTGCGCGAGCAATGGCCCGCGCTATTGACGGCCGAGCAGGCGATGAACCCCGCCGCGCGCCGCAGCCTGGCCTTGCGCGCCTTGGCCACCAGATTGCAAGCCGCGCCGCCGCAGGGCCTGGTCATCGCCGCCGGTTCGACCGGCTCCATTCCCGCCACCGCAAACTTGCTGGCGGTGATCGCGCGCCTGCCGCAAGGCGCGGTGGTGCTTCCGGGTTTGGACCAGGGTTTGGATGAAGACAGTTGGGAAAGACTGGAACCGGGGCATCCCCAATTCGGACTCAAGCAATTGCTCACCACCATCGGGGCCGAACGCCAGGATGTGAAGGACTGGTTCGCGCAGCCGCGCAATGCGGCTCGCGAAAGGCTGTTGACCGAAACGCTGCGGCCCGCGCCCACCACCGACATTTGGCGCGGCCTGGCGGAAAGCGGCGGCAGCGAAATCGCGGCCGGCCTTGAGAAGCTTGCCCTGGTCAAGGCCGCCGATCCCGCCCAGGAAGCCCTGGTCATCGCGCTTGCCTTGCGCCAGGCGCTGGAGACGCCGGGGCGCACCGCCGCCTTGGTCACGCCGGACCGCAATCTAGCGCGGCGGGTCGTAGCCGAAATGACGCGCTGGCATATCGCGATCGACGACTCGGCCGGCCGGCCTCTGGCCCACACCGCCGCCGGCCTATTTCTGTGTTTGATGGCCGAAGCCGCGAGCGCGCGTTTCGCGCCCGTGCCGCTGCTGGCCTTGTTGAAACATCCCTTTGCCCGGCGCGGTCAGGATGGCGCCGCGTTCCGGGCGCGGGCGCGCGAATTGGATCGCTGGTGCCTGCGGGGCCCACGGCCCGATCCGGGCCTCCCCGGCATCTCCCGCGCCATCGCCAAGGCCGCCCAGGCGCGCAATCCCCCGCCCGCAGAAGCCTTGGCGCAACTGGCGGCCTGGTGGGACGAGATCGCCGCGATCCTGGCGCCTTTGGAACAGCTCTTCGCGCAAAAGACTGTGCCCCTGGACGGTTTGCTGGAAACCCATATCGCTGCCGCCGAGGCTTTGACCTGCGATGACCGATCGCAATGCCTCCTCTGGGCCCATGACGATGGCGAGACGGCGTTCGAACTGGTGGCGGCGCTGAAGCTGGCGGCCGAAGATCTCGATCCGATGGAGCCGGAGTCCTGGCCGCCGCTGCTTCGCGCGCTGGCGATGAAGACAGCGGTGCGCACCGCCTTTGGCCGCCATCCCCGCTTGGCCATTCTGGGGCCCTTGGAAGCAAGGCTGCAGCATTTCGACCTGATAGTGTTGGGCGGATTGAACGAAGGCAGTTGGCCGCAGGCGGCAAGCGCCGATCCCTGGTTCTCGCGCCCCATGCGCGCGCGTTTGGGCTTGGAACAGCCGGAGCGCGGCATCGGCCTTGCGGCGCATGACTTCGCGATGCTGGCGGCCGGCCCCTCAGTACTCTTGACCCGCGCCTTGAAAGCGGACGGCGCGCCCACCATTGCCTCGCGCTGGCTGCAAAGATTGGAGCAATTGACGCGCGGGCTGGATTTGGAAAGCAAATTGGCGCCCGCGCTGGACTATGCCGCATGGGCGGCGCGCCTGATGGATGTGCCGCAAACACACCGCCTGCCCCGGCCCGCACCGGCGCCGCCGGTTGAGGTGCGCCCCAAACGCCTGTCGGTAACCGAGATCGAAACCTGGCTGCGCGATCCTTACGCCATCTATGCCAAGCATGTGCTGGGCCTGCGGCCTTTGGAGGCGCTGGACGAACCGATCGGTCCGCTGGAACGCGGCACCGCCTTGCACAAGGCGCTGGAGCTTTTCATAACGCGCTACAAAGATGGACTGCCGCCGGACGCGCAGCAGCAATTGCTGGCCATCGCCGACCGGGTGTTTGCCGACGCCGGGATTCCCAAAGCGGCACTGGCGCTGTGGCGGCCGCGCTTTGCCGGCGCGGCACGCGGCTTCATCGCCTTTGAGCAAAGCCGGCGGCGGACAATCGCCGCCTCGCATCTGGAGATCAAAGGCACTCTGAAGCTGGACGATTTCACCCTGACAGGCATCGCCGACCGCATCGATATCTTGCAGGACGGAAAGGCCGCTATCCTGGATTACAAGACCGGCGCCGCGCCTTCGGCCAAACAAGTGAGCGAGCTTTTGTCGCCGCAATTGCCGCTGGAAGCCGCCATGCTGGCACGCGACGGGTTCGGCGTCGGCGCGCGCATTGCCGAAGACCTGATCTATCTCAGCCTGGCGAGCGAGGCGCGCGCCCGTGAACCGCGTGTGATCGCGGACGCGGTGGCGCTGGCCGAGGAAGCGGTTATCCAACTGTCCCGCCGCATCGCCTGGTTCCAGGAACAAACCACCGCCTACCGCCCGCGGGTGCGCCCCTATCGCGCCGATATCGCGGGCGACTATGACCATCTGGCGCGGGTGCGGGAATGGTCGCCCTCCGGCTGGACGGAGGAACCCTGATGCGCGACGCCTCCATGATTGCCTCCGATCCGGAGATTTCCGCCTGGGTTGCGGCCAATGCGGGCGCGGGCAAGACCTATACCCTGGCGAACCGGGTGGCGCGGCTGCTCTTGGCCGATGCCGAGCCGCAAAGAATTCTTTGCCTGACCTTTACCAAGGCGGCGGCGGCGGAAATGCAGGAGCGGTTGTTCAAGCAATTGGGCGAATGGTCCATGCTGCCCGATGCGGACTTGCGCGACCGCATCCTTTCCATCGGCGGCGACGCGCATGCCTATCTGCCCAAGGCACGGCAGCTCTTCGCGGATGCGCTAGAAACCCCCGGTGGACTGAAGATCCTGACCCTGCACGCCTTCTGCCAGGTCGTGCTGTCGCGCTTTCCGCTGGAAGCGCGCATCCCGCCCGCTTTCGAGGTGTTGGACGACCAATCCGCGCGCGCCTTGATCGGCGAAGCGCGCCAGCGTGTACTGGAACGCGCCGGGTCCGGCGATCAAAAACTCGCGGCTGCGGCGGCGCTGCTGGTGACCGAAACCAGTGAAGCGAGCTTGACGAAGATCCTAGACGCCGCGTTGGGTGGCGACCGCCGCAAGCTGGACCGGTTTTTTGCCGGCGTTGAAGACCTTGGCGCCACGGTCCGTGCCACCCATGGCGTGAAGGACGGCGAAACATCGTCAGCCATCGCGGAGGATTTCTGCGCCGCTTTGGCGCGTGATATTGCCCGTTTACGTGAAATCCGCGACTGGCTGGCCGGCGGCGGAAAAAGCGACGCCGAAGCATCAGCCCTGTTGGAGGTGCTTTTCGACGGTGAGCTTTCCGCCAGCTTCGCCACCTTGGAGGAATTCTTCCTCACCACCAAGGGCGAGCCGCGCAAGAAACTGGCCAGCAAGGCGCTGGCCGATGCCCGCCCCGACCTGCTCGCCGCCCTGACCCAGTTGCAGGCACAATTCTGCAGCGTCTCCGAACGCCGCCGCGCCGCGCGGGCCGCCGAGCTGACGCATGCCGCCCTGACCCTGATCGAGGCCATGCGCCGTGACTATGAAAACGAAAAGCGGCGGCGCGGCGTGCTGGATTATGACGATTTGATCGTCAAAACTCGCGACCTGCTGCAGCAAAGGAGCGCCGCGGCTTGGGTGCTCTACAAGCTGGATGGCGGCATTGACCATGTCTTGATCGACGAGGCGCAGGATACCAGCCCCGAGCAATGGGACATTGTGAAAAAACTGACCGAGGAATTTTTCGCCGGCCAGGGACGCGAGCGCGGGCAGTTGCGCACCATCTTCGCGGTGGGCGATGAAAAGCAATCCATCTTCAGCTTTCAAGGCGCCGATCCCAGCCAGTTCGACATCAATCGCCGCCATTTCGCGGATGTCATCGCGGGCGCGCGGCAACATCTGCATGAGGTGCCGCTGCTCACCTCGCGCCGCTCCGCGCCGGAGATACTGGGTTTTGTGGACACGGTGTTTGAGAGCCAGGCCGCCCGTGCCGGTCTGACCGTGCGCGACAGCGAAATTCTGCACTTGGCGCACCGCGACACCGCCAAGGGCGGCATCGAATTCTGGCCCGCGCTGATACCGGACGCCGAAGACGAAGTGGATCATTACGCCCCCGTCGATATCGTGCAAAAAGAAAGTCCGGTGGCGCGCCTGGCGGCCCAGATCGCGGACAAAATCGCGGGTTGGCTGAACAGCGGCGCCCGCCTGCCCGGTCATCCGCATGCGATTGCGCCGCGCGATATCATGATCCTGCTGCCCCGGCGCGAGCCTTTCGGCGGCGAGGTGATCCGGCAATTGAAACTGCGCCGGATTCCCGTGGTGGGCGCCGACCGGGTGCGGCTGACCGAACAGATCGCCGCCATGGATTTGATCGCCTTGGGACGCTTTGTGCTGCAACGCGAGGACGACCTGACCTTGGCGGCGCTGTTGCGTTCACCGCTTTGCGGCCTCAGCGACCAAGACCTGTTCACCCTGGCCCATGGCCGCAAGGGCGATTTGTGGAGCGCCTTGACCGGGCGGCGCGGCGATTTTTCCGCGGCGCACACCTTTTTGTCGGCCATGCTGGAGCGCGCCGACTATGCGCCGCCCTTTGAATTCTATTCCCATGCCCTGACCGCCCTGGGCGCCAAGGAAAAATTGCTGGCGCGGCTGGGCCCGGAATCCGCGGATGCCATCGAGGAGTTTGTCTCTCTTTGCCTGACCTATGAGCGCGGTCACGCCCCGTCGCTGGAAAGTTTTCTGGATTGGACCCAGCACGGCTCGACCGAAATCAAGCGCGACATGGAACGGGGCCGCGACGAGGTACGGGTCATGACGGTGCATGGCGCCAAGGGCCTGGAAGCCGATATCGTGATCCTGCCCGACACAACCTCCCTCCCCGAGCCGCCCAGCCGCAAGGGGCATATGCTCTATCATGAGGGCGCGGTGTTGTTTCCCCTGGCCAATGACGACGCACCGCAGACGGTGAAAACCGCCAAGCAGCATGCCGAGCAGGAAACGCTCAAGGAACATCGCCGCCTGTTGTATGTGGCGCTGACCCGTGCCCGCGACCGGCTTTATGTCTGCGGTTTTGAGAACAGCAAAGGCGTGCGTCCCGGCTCCTGGTACCAGCTGGCGCAGGCCGCGGCCGAGCAATTGGGCGTGAAAGTCGCGCGCGGCGATGGCGAGATCACCGCTTATGGCACGCTGGAGGAGGAAGGCGGCGCGCCGGCAAAAGCCGTAACGGCGCGCGATGCTTTACCCGGCTGGGTCACCGCGCCAGCGCCGCCCGAACCTGCCCCGCTGCGGCTGATCCGTCCCTCCGACGCGCTGGGCACGCCGCCACCCCCTTTCTCGCCCTCAAAAGCGGGCGCGGCGCGTTTTCGGCGCGGGCTGGTGGTTCATGCCTTGCTGGCGCGGCTGCCTGACATCGCCCCGGAACGGCGGCGCGACACTGCGCGCAAATTCGTGGCGGCCAGTGGACTAAAGAATCCCGACGCCCTGGTGGACGAGACATTGTCTGTTCTGAACGATCCCGCCTTCGCGGCCGCTTTCGGTCCCGGCAGTCAAGCCGAGGCGGGACTGCTGGCGGACTTGCCCGAACTGGGGCGGCAAGCGCGCATCAACGGACGGATCGATCGCTTGGCGGTCACCGGCGATCAGGTGCTGATCCTGGACTTCAAGACCAATCGTCCGCCGCCGGCGCACGAAGCCGAGGTTCCACAGATTTATCTTGCTCAGATGGCGCTGTACCGCGCTGCGGCAGCCAAGGTTTTTCCC
>DATEEB010000160.1:0-4149 GCA_035281345.1 Rhizomicrobium sp.
CACCAGCGCGTCATAGATCGATTGATCGCCATGGGGATGGTATTTACCGATGACATCGCCGACCACGCGGGCGGATTTACGATAGCCCTTGTTCCAGTCATAGCCATTCTCATGCATGGAATAGAGAATGCGCCGATGCACCGGCTTGAGGCCGTCGCGCGCGTCGGGAAGCGCGCGCTGCACGATCACGCTCATCGCATAGTCGAGATAAGACCGCTTGAGCTCGTCTTCGACCGCGATGGATTGGGCCGGACTGCCGCCTTCCGGCGGGCTTAAAGTGTGGGGATCGTCGCTCAAAAAGCCAGCCTCAAACGCGCTTTCGAAGCGCCGGAAAAACAGGCGTGATTCCTAGCATTTTGCCGATCCTGAAACCAGCAAATTAACCTCTCATAACACCTTGTCTGGCCTAGTGAATTTGGCGCTTTTGCAAGGCCGAAAGCTCGGCCCGGACCCGATTCATGTCATAGGCGTAAATCAGCCGCCCCTGGCGTTCGTCCTTATAGCCGAAGGTAATGCCGACCAGCCTGCCGGAGCCGTCCAAAACCGGCCCCCCGGAAAAGCCCGGACCGGCATCGCCGGCAAAAACAAAATAGGCTGGCGCAGTGCAGCCAGCACACTGTTTGATCTGGCGCACCACCCCGTGCGCGACGCGCAATTCCCCGTCGCTGCCCTGGCCGTAGGCAGTGACGCCCTCTCCCAACACTGGCGCGGCGGTTTCCGGCGCGCGCGTCCTGGCGGTGCGGAAAAACAACAGATCATAGTCTTGCCGCGTGCCGATCACGCTTTTGGGCGCCAGGAGATTGGCGTTGTGGGCATTGGTGACCGCGATCCCCGGCGCGATCACCACCGCGGCGCCGTCGGCGCGCACCAGCCCCAAAAAGGCCCGCCCATGCAAAGGCAGATAGGCGGCGGCAATGTCCGGTTGGGCAATGGCGGTTGCGCGCATGCCCGACGGCGCGGCACATCCCCAAACAGCCAGCAGAAGAAATAGAGGGACGAGGCTAGAAAGGAATCTCGTCATCCATCTCGTCGCGCTGGAAATTGGCCGGCGTCTCGCCGGCGCCGCGACCGCCACCGCCCTCACCGCCACTCTTGCCATCCAGCATGGTCAGCTCGCCGCGGAAATTCTGCAGCACCACTTCGGTGGAGTATTTTTCCGCCCCGTCCTTGTCGGTCCATTTGCGAGTCTGCAACTGGCCTTCGACATAGACCTTGGAGCCCTTGCGCAGATATTTTTCCGCCACATCGGCCAGGTTCTTGTTGAAGATCACCACCCGGTGCCATTCGGTCTTTTCCTTGCGCTCGCCGCTGGCCTTGTCGCGCCAGGATTCGCTGGTGGCGATGGACAGATTGACCACCGGATCGCCGCTGGTCATGCGGCGCACTTCGGGATCCTTGCCCAGATTGCCGACCAAAATCACCTTGTTGACGCTACCCGCCATGCTCTTCTCCATGTCCTGGCCGCGACGTTAGACGAGCGGCCCCCGCCCGCGCCATCAAGGCGGCCCTTTTATCCACCCATAACATTGTTCCTCTTTTGTTCCAATAGCCTTGAAGCGGCTTTTCCCCCATTAAAGCGCCACGGTCCCCGCCCGGTAAAAGGCCCATGCCCTTCAATTCCTATCCTTATTTCCTGTTCCTGGCGGTGGCGGTCCTGGGATTTCGGCTGCTGGAGGACCGGGCTCCGGCCGGACGGCGGATATTTCTGCTGCTCGCCTCCTATGGCTTTTACGCCTGGTGGCGGGCGGACTTCCTGTTGTTGTTGTGCGGCTCGACCCTGGTGAATTTCCTCATCGGCCGCGCAATCGAACAGCGCCGGGCCCGCCTTGCGGACCGGCGCGCGCTGTTGATCGCGGGGCTTGCCTTCAATCTCGGCCTGATCGCGACCTTCAAGTACAACACGCTGTTTGCCGAGACCGCCAATCAGCTCTTGGGCATCGGCTTGCCGGTGCCGCATTTCTTCCTGCCCTTGGCCATCAGCTTTTTCACCTTCGAGCAGATCAGCTATCTGGTGGATGCCGATGCCGGCAAGACGCACAATTATTCCTTGCTGGACTATGCGCTGTTCGTCGCCTATTTCCCGCACCTGATCGCCGGCCCGATCGTGCGGCACAATGATCTGATCCCGCAGTTCCGCCAGTTGCGCAGCGCCAACCACGATCTGGCGGTCGGCATCACGCTATTCAGCATCGGCCTGGCAAAGAAAGCGCTGATCGCCGACAATCTGGCGCCTTTCGCGGACGCGATTTTCAATGCCGCGGCGCGCGGCACCGCGCTGGGCGCGACCGATAGCTGGCTGGGTACATTATTTTTCGCGTTCCAGATCTACTTCGACTTCTCGGCCTATTCCGACATGGCGCTGGGTTCGTCGGTGATGCTGGGCATGCGTCTGCCGGTCAATTTCCATTCGCCTTACAAAGCCGCCAGCATCATCGAGTTCTGGCGGCGCTGGCATATTTCGCTATCGGCCTTCCTGCGCGATTATCTGTATGTGCCCTTGGGCGGCAACCGCCGAGGCCCCACGCGGCGCACGCTCAATCTCATGATCACCATGCTGCTCGGCGGTCTATGGCATGGCGCCAACTGGACCTTCATGCTCTGGGGCGGTCTGCACGGGCTTTATCTGTCCATCAACCATGCCTTCCGCCATGCCACCAAAGGCATGAGCGTGCCGGCGGCATGGCGTATGCCCCTGCATGCGGCTTCGGTGGCCCTGACCTTTGCCGCCACATCGCTCGCCTGGATCGTTTTTCGAGCCCCCGACCTGGCCAGCGCGGGCCGCCTTTTCGGCGGCTTGCTGGGCTTGGGCGATTCGGCGGTGGTAAGTTTCTCGCCCTTGGCGGCGGTGGCGCTAACGCTGTTGTTTGCCCTGGTATGGTGGATGCCCAACGCCATGGAGATGATGTGGCGCTACCGGCCCGCATTGCCCTCCCCCTATGCCGATCAGCCGGTGACGCAAGCACAATTTTTTTCCTGGGCGCCCACGCCGCGCAACGCCTTCGCCTATGGTCTTCTCTGCATCATGGCGGTCTTGGCGCTGTCCAATCTCAAGCCGTTCATCTACTTCCAATTCTGATGGAAAAAACCCGCTACGCTTTTTGGTTTCTGGCCACCTTGCTGTCGGCGGTGGCGCTCTTCGCCGGCTTCAATGCGCTGGCCGGCGCTTACATCCTGCGCCATCCCCAAGGCGGCAGCATCCAGACGCTTTCCGGCTTTGAGCGCGCCCTCAAGCCGGTGTGGCTCACCCAGATTCGGCCCGAATTGGTATTCGTGGGTTCGAGCCGGGTGCGCGACGGCTTCGATCCGACCTTGATCGAGCCCGCCTTGAAACTGCGGAGCTTTAATTATGGCGCCTCCAGCATGACGCCCTATGAGGCGCGCCGCTTTGTTCAGGATGCGCTGGCTCTGTCTTCGGTGCGGCGGATCGTGGTCGGATTGGACGTCTTTACGGGGGATGGGGGAACAGGCGAAGCCCTGCCCAGCTTTGACGAAACCCGGCTGGCCGTGACGCCGCAAGGGGCGCCCACGCCCCATCGCGCGCTCTGGCAAATCACCAGCCGCTTTCTCAGCGGCGGCGCGCTTGGAATGAATGCCTTGTCGGCCTGGTCCTTGATGCAATTGAAGAGCGGACAAAGCGCAGGCGAGCGTCCCGATATTTTTTCCGCCTATGGGCGGATGACGCCAGCGATCCTGCAGCGCGACCTTGACTATCGCAGGTCGCGCACCATGCGCATGGGAGAAGGCGCCGAGCGCGAATTCTCCACCATGCTGGCGGCCGGCTGCCAAGCGCGGGCCAAGCTGATTCTGTTCTTTCCGCCGGACAATCTGGCGATCATCGCGCGCTATCGCCAAAGCGACGGCGCGGGATTTAAGGCTTTCAAGCAGAAGGTGCGTATGGCAGTGGCAAATCACAACCGGAGCTGCCCGAGCCAAGCGGAACTGTTCGACTTCATGGCGCCCAATGCGCTGACCCGCGAAACGCCAAAGGCCGGCCCCAGCCGGAACTATGTCGACCTGGTGCATTTCCGCCCCCCCGCAGGCCTGTGGCTGCTCAGGCAGATGAAAATCGGCGCGAACTAACATATTAGGTGGTCGCGGTGGTTGTGGCGCAAAGAGCGCAGGCCATTGTGACATGGACGAAAATCGGCG
>DATEEB010000161.1:0-19831 GCA_035281345.1 Rhizomicrobium sp.
ACAATCGGCTGCGGCATATCTTTGGGCGGCGCTTCGGGCAGCGCCGGCATGGCGCCGATCACCTGCTCGATACGGCTGTCTGTGTTGCTGTTGCCGCTGGTGCGCAGGATCTGCACGCGTTGAATTTTGCCGCCTTCCGAAAGCCAAACCTTGATGGTGGCGCGGAACTTTTCGGATCCCAGCTTTTCGTCGCCCTGCAGCGATCTGCTGATGCGGTCCTGCATCAAAACCGCATAGTGACCGAAACGCGTACCGCCACCGCCGCCGCTGAGGAAATCCGCGCCCCCGACCTTGCCGCCCAATCCGAAGGCGTCGCTGCCGGGACCGGCCTGGGCATCCAAGGCCAAGGGGCCCGGGGGTGGCGCGTCTTGCGGCGCTTCCGGCGGCTTGTCCACCGGCGGTTCGATCTTTTGTTCTTCCACCATCTTCGGCGGCTCCGGCGGCGGCTCAACCTTGGGCGGCGGCGGCGGAATCATTCTGATCGCAACGGTCTCGATCACCCGCTTGCGCGGAGAATCGCCGGTAACGACGCGCAGGATGCCGTAACCTGCCGCCAAAAAGACCAGCACAGCCACCGCCGGAACGATGTATTTGCGCGCTCCGCCGTCCGGCTTTTCTTTGCGGCCGGCGCTCATTTCACGAGCCTCTGGGTGACGAGCCCCAATTGGGTGATGTCCAGGCGGCCCATCAGAGCCAGAACGTCCACCACCACGCGGTATTGCACCGCGCCGTCGCCTTTGATCACATACGGGGTTTGCGGATCGATGGCCTTTTGCTGTTTTAGCCTCTGCTCCAGATCGTCCATCGTCACCGGATAGGTGTCGAGATAGATCTTGCCGTCATTGGTGATGGTGATGGCCTTGGTCTTGGGCTTGGCCAAGCTGGGCGCGTCGCTGGCCTTGGGCAGATCGACTTTGATGCCTTGGACCGACGCCGTGGTCATGATGATGAAGATGACCAACAGAACATAAGCCAGATCGAGCATCGGGGTGATGTTGATGTCGTCATAGGCCTTGCCGCCTGAATCCGCTTTCATGGGGGCTACTCCGCTGCAAGACTGGGGGTTCTGCCGCGCGGCGGATAGGTCTCCGCCAATCGCGTGACGAATTCGTCGGTAAAGACATGCATCTCGGTGGTCATGTCTTTGATGCGGGTGACAAGATAGTTGTAGCCAAACAAGGCCGGGATCGCGACGCCGAGACCGGCGACCGTCGCCACCAGCGCCGCCGCGATACCCGGGGCAATGGCATTGATGTTCACATCGCCGCTGGCGGCGATGGCGGCAAAGGTGATCATCACGCCGATGACGGTGCCGAGCAGTCCCAGAAACGGGCCGCCCGAAATGGCGATGGTCAAAAGCACCAACTGGGAATTCAGCTTTTGATTTTCATAGGCGGAAATGCGGTCAAGCTTGGCGCGAATGGTGGCGACAGCCTCCGCGGACAAGGCCGGTACGCCTCCATGGCTGCGCAGCGCCAGTTCCGAAACCCCGGCCTCGTTGATCCGGTAGAGCACCGATTGATCCAGATCCGGACTCTGCTCGCTGCCCAGAAGCCGTTGCAGCTTGCCCATGTCGGTGCCTGCTTGCTCGAACAGCGCCAGAAACCTCGCATTGTCGCGCGCCACCCGGTTGACGTAGCGCGTCTTGTTGATCATCACGATGACGCTGACCAGCGCCATCACGGCCAGAATGGCGATCACCACCCAGCCGTCCACCGTCACCGAGCGCAGGATCACCCCGAAATAGCCGCCGCTCAGGCCGGCATTTTCTTCACCCTCGCCATAGCTGAGGACTTGGCTGTCGGGGCCCTGGATCGCGGTGGCGGCCGCGATAAAGCCGGGACTGCGCACCGTTTTGGAAATTGCGACTTCATCCATGTCGCCGGTGAAACTGGCAGGGGTTCCGGCGGGCGGCGTGCCGGATACCGAAGCGCTGTCGCCGCCCAAGGACGCCGCGCCGCCATTCAAGGCCGGCAACGGCGACGCAAGCGTGGTCACGGCTTTTCCATCGACATAAAGAATTGTCTGACCGGAAAAGGTGACCGCGATGTGATGCCAATTGGGTGAAAGCGCCTCGGCCGGACCGTCGCGGGTTTCCGTGCCGTTGTTGGTGACCGCGACATAGGGCTTGCCTTGGTCCAAGCCGATGATCACGGCATTGGCGCCGTCGCGCCGAACATAGAGCGCGCCGGTGGCTGCGCCCGCCGGCTTGACCCAGGCGGACCATGTCATGGCGCCGCCCTGCGCGACCGCCAGCGACGGCGACGCCGGAACGCCAATGACGGTGCTGCCGTCAAATTGCGCGCCGCGGCCGATCAGCGCCGTATCAACGGATTTGACCGGCGCAAGGCCGGCATTGTTGTTGGCGGTTTCGTCGCGCGGCGGCGCGTTGCGGGCGGCAAAATGATAGACCAGCCCCGTGGCGGCATCATAGCTGCCGGCCGGATCGGCGCCCACAGGCGCATTCTTGTTGTTGTAATAGAGCCAGAATTCGGTGGGGCCGCCCTGAGCGGGCAGCACATCCACCCAGACAAAGGCGATGCCCAGCAGATTGTCGTAGGATTCGATATGGAATTTCAGCGGCGTCTTGTCGTCGCCCGCCACAAAGCGCAGATCGCTGCCATCTTCCTTGGCATCGGTGAACTTGAAATTGCCGTCATGCAACCGGACCAGTACCGGCAGGCGGCCGGCGCCGTCGATCTGTCCGGCAGCAATGGTGATCTTGGTGCGATAGGCCCAGTCGCCGTTCCACCAGGCGGCCGCCTGACCTGGCGCCAGAACCAAAGTCGTCAGAACGGCGCAAAGCAGCCACCGTATGAAGAAACGTCCGCGGTGTGATGAGATCATGGTCTAGAGCCCCGCCGAAAAGCGAAAATGAAGTCTGGGATCGCCCGCTTTGGTGGCGCTGCCGTCAACCAGCGGGAATGCGACATCAAGAGAACCCGTCAGCACGTTCAGCAGGCCGAATCGCGTTCCAAAGCCCGCGGATGCCAGCGCGAACCTGTCCTTCTCGCCCGGAAGCGGATTGTTCACCCAAAGCGCGGCGCTGTCATAGAAGGCCGCAAAGCGCCAATCCTTGACGAACGGATAGCTTTCCGAATCCAGCGCCGGACTTCGTAGTTCCAGAATGGATTGCAGCCCATTGTCGGCCAGACGTTCGGCTTCCAGATAGCCGCGCACCGTGCTGGCGCCGCCGGCGCTCATCTGCTCACTGCTGAGCAGAGGCCCGTCGGCGATCTGTCCTTCGAACCGGCCGAACAACTGCATGCCCCAAGGCAGCGGCTGGGTCCGGCTTAGCGCCCCCTTGGCATAGAAATACTGCCTTTGCGCGTCGAACCTTTGAACATCCAGCTTGCGGCTATCGCTGCCGATGCCCGGTATCGCCATATTGAGCGAGGTATTGATCTGGGTGAGGGTTGCCCCGTCGTTCCAGGTGGGCGCGTAGGAAATCGACAGGGGATAATACAGAACCGGCGCATCCGCGGGCGTACCCGAGGTTATGACATTCTGGCTCAGATCCTTGCGGTCGATGCCCAGCGTCAAGGAGTGATAGAAATCATCGCGGCCCGGGAAATTGACGATCGCCCGTCCGCCGGCAATGGTGCCTTTTCCGATCACGTCGGTGGTGGGAAGAGCCGCCACTGCGCTGTCGGACTTCACGCCATAGACCAGAAAGCTCCAATTGCTGCGCGGGTTGCGGACAAGATAGCTGCCGGAGAACACCTGCGCGTCGTCGGGATTTCTGGGCGCGACCTGATAGGTGAAGCTGGCGCTATGGCCCAATTGCCAGAGATTGTCATAGCTGACCGTCGCGGAGGTTCTAAGATCGGTGGTCTGCTGATTGTGCTGGTTGTTGATTTCAATGGAGGCATGCAGCGGCAGCTTATCTTCGACCTGCAAATCCACGTCCACCGTGCCGGGCACGGCTCCCGCTTTCAGCCGCGGCGTCACCTTCATATCGGCTTGCTGATTGAGCGCGACGATGTCCTTTTGGACCGCGTTCAGATTGGGCACCGTGCCTTCCGCCAGCGACGGCGCAATCTTCTTGATCTCCTCCAGGGAGTGATATTTGGAATCCACCACCCGGAGCCGGCCGACGGGATTTTCGACGATCTGGAAATGAATGATCTTGTTTTCGACGCCCTGGCGAGGGATCGACACTTGAACGGTTTGATAGCCGCGCTCGCGATAAAGCCGTTCCAATGCATCGCGCGCCCGATCGACATCGGCGGCCACCCGATTCTCCCCCAGAAAGGGATAAACCGCCGCTTCCAGCTCCTCGGCGGTCAACACGGTGTTGCCGTCGATGACATATTCCAGGATGTCGAACCGCGGCTCGGACGCGGGAGCGGCGTTGGTGCGAGGCGCGGGGTTTTCCTGGGCCAAGGCGGGAGCACCGGACATGACAGCCATGGCCGCACCCAGCCCGGCGGCCGCAAACACAGCCAACCGCCGCATCATAGCCAATGCGTGGACCAAAGCCCCTCCAACGCCGAGAGCTATTGGCTCTGCAGCCCGATTTCTTCAGATTTGTTCACTTGCGCGACGCAACCGACGATCGCAGGCGCTTGGCGACTCTTATCTGCCGTCGGTGACACTTCTGTGTCGGGCGCCGCACAATTGTAGATCAGCGCGGGGCAGGTAAGAGCGGGCTGGTAAAGGTGTTTTTGGGTCTTTGCGGCACTGCGGAAACGCCAAAAGCGCTGCCCATCATTTGGCGGGCGGCCGCATCGTTGAAAGTGCCCACAACATTGGAGGCTGACCGCGCGGTAATCGGGGCTTCCGGCGATGGCGCATTGCGCTGATACTCCACCGCCCGGCGCAATGTCTCATTGACGCAATTGATGCGAGATGTGCTGTCTTGGCCGATTTGGACCTCGACACAGGGCGTGGTGGAGCCAGCGGTGTCCTGCGCCTGTGCGGCAGCGGCGGAAACAACAAGCGAACCAAGAAGATATGCGAAAAGGCGCATGGCGTTCTCCTAACCTCTTGTCAACGGCCCATAGAGCCAAGTGATCCACAAACCGGCGCTGAGAAAGGCCCCGAACGGCACCCGCTGCATCGGGTCCAGCCTGTGTCCGCGCCAGGACTGGATCAGCACCCCAGCCAGTCCCAGAACCGACGCAAGCACCAAGACGGTGGGCAGACCCCACCAAGAAACCCAGGCGCCGGCTGCGGCAAACAGCTTGGCGTCGCCCAATCCCATACCCTCACGCTTGCGCAACACCCGATATGTAAAACGCAGAACCCTAACAAATAGATATCCCGCCACCGCCCCCAAGCCATAATCGGTGAGAGAAGATAGATCCAAAAAAGCATTGGCCAAAAATCCCGCCGCGATCAGCGGCAAGGTCAGGATGTCGGGCAATATAAAGTATCGCAGATCTGTCGCCGCCAGCGCCAAAAGCGTCCAACCCAGACCGCAGCTGGCCCACAATGTCAGACCCGAAAAAAGGCTGGCCGACCAGATGGCCACCGCCAGCGCGGCCAGCTCCATGACAGGATAAAAGAGGCCAACCGCTCCGCCGCAATGGCGGCACTTCCCGCCAAGGCCGATCCAACTGAGAATCGGAACAAGGTCGCATGGGCCCAAAACAGCGCCGCAGTGCGCGCAAGCCGAACGGCCGGTCAGGGCCGAAACCGGGCGCTCATGGCGTGTAACCACCACGCCCAGAAAACTGCCGATGAAGGGCGCAAGCAAGCAGGCCCATATCCAAGCCGGCACCGGTGCATCCCCAGCAAGACCAAGACTGTTGGTTACACGCAGACAAGACTTTTCGCAAAAACACCGTTTTAAGCCGCTCCGTATCCGGACCGTCATATTGGCAGGATATGGGGCACATCTAGAACGGAAATTGGCAATTTCGGCGTCCGGCGAAACTAGCGTCTGGCTCGAAAAGGGGACGCATTTGGAACAACGTATTCTGGTGACCGGCGGCGCGGGCTTTATCGGTTCGTTCCTGTGCGAGGCCTTGCTGTCACGCGGTCATGACGTGTTGTGCGTGGACAATTTTTTCACCAGCACCCGCCACAATGTCGAGCATCTGTTGGATCACAAGCGCTTCGAGCTGATGCGCCATGATGTGACCTTTCCGCTCTATGTGGAAGTGGACCAGATCTACAATCTCGCCTGCCCGGCCTCGCCCATCCACTATCAGCGTGATCCGGTCCAGACCACCAAGACCTCCGTCCACGGCGCCATCAACATGCTGGGCCTGGCCAAGCGGGTGAAAGCAAAAATCCTTCAGGCTTCCACCAGCGAAGTGTATGGCGATCCTGTCGAGCATCCCCAGACCGAAGCCTATTGGGGCAATGTCAACCCGATCGGGACACGCTCCTGTTATGACGAAGGCAAACGCTGCGCCGAGACTTTATTCTTCGACTATCACCGTCAGCACAGAATGCGCATCAAGATTGCGCGCATTTTCAACACCTATGGGCCGCGCATGCATCCCAATGACGGGCGGGTGGTTTCCAATTTCATCATTCAGGCGCTGAAGGGCGAACCGATCACCATCTATGGCGAGGGCCATCAGACGCGTTCCTTCTGCTATGTGGACGATCTGGTGGACGGTTTGATCCGGCTTATGGAATCGCCGGACAGCGAGACCGGTCCGGTCAACTTGGGCAATCCGGCGGAGACGACCATCCTGGCATTGGCGCAGAAAATCATCGCCATGACCGGTTCCAAATCTGCGCTGGAGATGCGCCCCCTGCCGCAGGACGATCCCAGGCAGCGCAATCCCGATATCAGCAAGGCCAAAAGCCTGCTCGAATGGGAACCGAAAATCCCACTGGAAGAAGGCCTGAAAAAAACCATCGCCCATTTCGCGAAAGCCTTCGGCGGCCTCGGCATTTGATTGGACGCGGCTCGCGCCACAAGCATAACTTCCGGAAATTTGAGAGCCATTCAAAAGCGCCGCGCTGCGGCGCTTTTGAATGGTGGGCGGTACAGGGCCCCGCGCCGCAAAGCGGCGCCAATAAAAGAATCGATCCCGGCCGCCCACCATTCTCACCACGGGCCCAGGCCAGTTGCATTTCCAAAAGAACGAAAGATCGGTGGCATTCTCACCTGGTGGTGAGAATGGTGGGCGGTATAGGGATCGAACCTATGGCCCCTACCATGTCAAGGTAGTGCTCTCCCGCTGAGCTAACCGCCCCACCTGCCGGAAGGGGGCTTCTATAGCGTTGGGGTAAGGAGGCGGCAAGTACGGTATTCCGCGGCCCCGGAACCGGCCTCCCAAGGCCGGTTCCGGGCGGTTTTCGGCAAAAGTCAGCGCTGGTTTTTCAGACTGAAAGTCACCGCCGCCAGGGTCCGGCTGACGACCGGCTCGCCGTTCTCGAGCGCCGGCTTATAGGCCCAATGGGCAAGGATCCAATCCTGGGCCGCTTGGTCCAAGTCGGCGCGGCCGCTGGAGGTCACGATCTGCGCACTGCTGACCTTGCCTTCGGGCGATACGGTCAGGCGCAAAATCACCTTGCCTTCCACACCCAAACGCTGCGCGACCGGCGGATAGGGCGGAACGGTGTGCGTTCCCACGATACCGGCCAATGCGCGATCGACACCAAAAACTGTCTGTGCCGTATTCACCGCAGTCTGCTGTGTTGCTGTTGCTTTGAGGCCATCGCTTTCCGCGTTCCGGTCAATCTTAATTTCTGGCTCGGGCACCGTGATTATTGTCATTTCTTTCAACCGCAGCGGCACCGGAGGGGGAAGTGGTGGGACTTCTTTTTTATGGATAGGAATCAGATCAATGATCGGTGGAGGCAACCGCAGCACATAGTTGCCCAGACCCTGCATGAACAACCACGCCGTCGCGCATTGCAGAGACAACGCCAATCCGACCCAAGGCAGGCGGCTGGCAAAATGATGGGATCTGAAATTGATGTGTGAAGGACGTTCCATACTTCCTCCTTTTGGGGCCGGCGCAGATGCCGGCATGTGAAATGTTACGCTTGTTTTGTGCCGTTGTTTATTGTATTTTTTGAGCGTCGGCGGCCGGCAAAACGGCGTTGTGCCACGCGGCTGGTTTGTGCCGGCACGTATGAAAATGCAATAGCGGTTCGAAACGCCCGGCCTAAGCGGCGGCGAGCATACGGTCCACTTCGGCGACAATCTCGCGCAGGTGGAACGGCTTGGAGAGGACCTTGGCCTGCTTGGGGGCGCCCGATGCCGGGTGCAGGGCCACCGCCGCAAAACCGGTGATAAACATGATCTTCAAGGCGGTGTTGCGTTCCGCCGCGCGCTTGGCCAGTTCGATCCCGTCCATGCCTGGCATCACGATATCGGTCAAAAGCAGGTCGAAGCTGGAGCCCTGGATGCATTGCCAGGCATCGCCGCCATCGCCGAAATCGGTCACGGCGTGGCCAGCCTTGACCAGCGCCGCCGCAAGGAATTTGCGCAGAGATTCATCGTCTTCCGCCAGAAGGATATGCGCCATGCCGCCTGCCTGCCCGACCCTATAAAAGCCTATACTGGGCAAAGCTGTAAACTGCGGTTAACGCCACAGCTTGCCAGCCCCCCGCAGCGATGCAACCTTAAGGGGCGGTAACGAGTCTTCTTCCCATGGACCAAGCCCCAGAATCCGGCCGCGCATACGCCCCTTACCGCCTGGACCGCCCGGCGCGTCAAACCGTGCCATTTCTGTTTTCCTCGCCACATTCCGGGCGCAGCTATCCCGCCAGCCTGCTGGAAAAAAGCCGGCTGGACGCCGTCAGCCTGCGCCGTTCGGAAGACGCCTTTGTCGACGAGCTGTTCGCCGGGGTGGTGGATTTGGGCGCGCCCTTGCTGGCGGCGCAATTTCCCCGCGCCTTCCTGGACGTCAATCGCGGCATGTCGGAATTGGACGCGGGCATGTTCGACGCGCCGCTGGGCCTGCCGGTGGATGTGCCCAGTCCGCGGGTCACGGCAGGACTGGGCGTCATTCCGCGCATTGTGCGCGATGGCGCGGAAATCTATCGCGGCAAGCTGAACAGCAGCGAAGCCGATGAACGGCTGAATCAATTGTACAAGCCTTATCACCGCGCCTTGGAGGCGCTGATGGCGGAAACCCGCAAGCGCTTTGGCCTTGCGGTGCTGATCGATTGCCATTCCATGCCGTCCGCGCTTGCGGTGCCCGACATCGTCCTGGGCGATCGCTATGGCGCATCGGCCGCACCGCAATTGACGGCGCGGGCGGAAGCCGCTTTTACCCGCGAAGGTTTTTCGGTGGCGCGCAACACCCCTTACGCCGGCGGCCATACCACGGCGCTCTATGGCCGTGTCGCAGCGGGATGCCATGCGCTGCAGATCGAAATCAACCGCGCGCTGTATCTGGACGAAGACAAGATCACCAAAAGAGCGTCTTTTGAGCCGGTGCGCATCCGCCTGACGCGGGCGTTGCAAGGACTGACGGCTATCCCGCTCTCACAGCTCGGCCGCCCGGACGCCCTCCCCGAAGCCGCGGAATAGACTCTCCAAATTTTGCCTTAGGGATTTTGGTCGCTGGGCAGGAGCCACTAGCGACGTGGCCTGGAGGCGGTTTTGCGCCAGGGATTTTGTGACCTGAGCAGGAGCGGGGAGCGAAGTGGGCTAAAAGCCCATGAGCGATCCCGCGACGAACTCAGGGCGCAAAATCACAGCGCAAAAAAATGGCCGCTCCGAAGAGCGGCCAAGTTCAGGGAGGAAACGCCCAGGAAGGGCGGCGGCATATCGCTATGCCGCGCTGCAACAATATGACGAATTTCCGGTTTGTCCGCAAGACACAAAATATAATAGTTCTAGACAAAACGCCGCAGAAAATCTGGAAAAATTTTCATTTTGTGCCTGAATTTCCGCCCAGCTGCTGCCTTCCCCAGCATATATGCGTCGCAGCAACAGCACATCATCGTTAACGGTGCAGTTTCATCACACTGTCGCAACGGCGCAACAAAAGATTCGCGCAAAGCAGCTATCCCCCCCGCTTAGTAAGGCTGGAGACACCCGATGGCCGATGTTGCGTGGTTTGAGAATGCCCTGGGCAGCTTCACTCCAACCCATGCCGCTGCCCCGCCCCGAACCGCGACCGACACTGCCCGCTTTCGCCGCCACCGCACCATCTTCATCTCCGACACCCATTTGGGCACGCGGGGCTGCAAGGCCGAAGCCTTGGCCGACTTCCTGGCGCACAATGATTGCGCCACGCTGTTTTTGGTCGGCGACATTGTCGATGGCTGGAAACTGAAGCGCCGTTGGTATTGGACGGAGGCGCAAAGCCAAGTGGTGGCGGAGATCCTGCGAAAAGTGGACGCCGGCACCCGGGTGATCTTCGTCCCCGGCAATCATGACGAATTTGCCCGCGACTATGCGGGCCGCCTCTTTGCCGGCGTCGAAATTGTCAACGAAGCAATCCACGAAACCGCGGACGGCAAGAAGCTGTGGGTTCTGCACGGCGACCGATTCGATGGCGTGATTGCGTGCGCCAAATGGCTGGCGCATCTGGGCGACTGGGCTTACGGCATGGCACTGCGTTGGAACGACGTGCTGTTTGCCGTGCGCAAAAAGCTGGGCCTGCCTTATTGGTCGCTGTCAGCCTGGCTCAAGCACAAGGTCAAAAACGCGGTGGAATATATCTCCCGCTTTGAAGAAATCATGGCGCAACAGGCGCACATGCGCGGCGTGGACGGCGTGGTGTGCGGCCACATCCATCATGCCGAAATCCGCCGGATCGGCGATGTCCTTTACCTCAATGACGGAGACTGGGTTGAAAGCTGCAGTGCCCTTGTCGAAGATGCCCATGGGAATATGGAGATTCTTCACTGGGCAGACCCTTCGCAGAGACGAATCACCAGAAGCCAGGGCGGCCTTCCGGCCGGTCTTGCCGCCATTCCCAAAGCCGCGGCTGTACCCGCGTAGGACCAAGCGGTTGGAGCCGGGTCCGATACCCGGCATGGCGGCCCATTTGAAGATTCTGATTGTCACCGACGCCTGGTCTCCCCAGGTCAATGGCGTGGTGCGCACACTGGAGATATTGGGCAAGGATCTGACCGCCCTGGGCCATACGGTGCGCACCATCACGCCCTTGGGGCGGCGCACCTTCCCCTTGCCGACCTATCCGGAAATCCGTCTGGCCCTGTTTCAGCATCGCGCCTTGACGCGCGAGATTCGGGAATTCGCGCCGGACGCGGTGCATATCGCCACCGAAGGTTCGCTGGGACTGACGGCGCGGCGCATTTGCCTGAAGCACGGCATCGCCTTTACCACCGCCTTCCACACCCGGTTCGCCGAGTATGTCCATGCCCGTTTCCGCTTTGTGCCGGAACGCATGATCTGGCGCTGGTTGCGCTGGTTTCACCGGCCCGCGACCGCCGTGATGGTGGCGACCCAGACGCTCAAGCGGGAACTGGGCGAACATGGCTTCAAGCATCTGCGTATCTGGTCGCGCGGCGTGGATATCGAGAAATTCCATCCCGTCGCGAACGCACGCCTGCCCTATGAGGGGCCGATCTGGCTCTATGTCGGACGCGTGGCGGTGGAAAAAAACATCGAGGCTTTTCTGGCGCTGGATATCCCCGGGACCAAGCTGGTGGTGGGTGACGGGCCGGCCAAGAGCGCGCTGTCGCAAAAATACCCCCAGGTGAAATTCCTGGGCGCCCTGAGCGGGGCCGAACTCACCCGCGCCTATGCCGGCAGCGATGTTTTCGTCTTTCCCAGCCGGACCGACACTTTCGGCCTGGTCCTGTTGGAGGCGCTGGCCTGCGGTCTGACGGTCGCGGCCTATCCGGTGGAAGGCCCCCGCGACGTGGTCGGCCCTGAGGTTCCCCATGGGGCCGATGTGGCGGTGTTGAACGAGGATCTGCGGGCGGCCTGCCTGGGTGCCCTGGAGTTGGCCAGGCGCCCGCGCGGAACCACCCCCAGGGCCTTTGCCGAAAACCATTCCTGGAGAGCCTGCACCCTCCAATTCCTGCACAATATCGCGGTCGAGCCGGACTCGGACTAGACGGCCCGTCTTGCCTAACCCCTTTTCCAGGCGGGGCTTATCGAACGGTCCGCGCTAGGCTAGAAGAACCGGGTAAGTTTTGGTCTTCCCGCCCTTATGCCAGCGTCCAACCGCCTGACGGCCCGCGAATATGCGTTCCTTGGCCTGGCGCTTCTTTTCTGGGCGGGCTTTGTCATCGTGCTGGGCAAGGACACCAGCTGGGACTTCCGCAACTATCACTGGTACGCGCCCTATGCCTTGCTGAACAACCGCATGGCGATGGACGTCGCAGTGGCGCACCAGGGCAGCTGGTACAATCCCTATCTCGACGTGCCTTTCTATTGGCTGGCCACCCATACCCGCGCCTGGATCGCCTTGGGCGTGTTGGGCGCGGTTCAGGGCGCCAATATGATCCCGCTTTATCTGATAGCGCGCGCGGGCCTGCGCGTGCATGTGCCGCCGTCCGATATCAAGATGATGGCAGGCGCCTTGTCGTTGCTCGGCATGGTTGGGGCACTGACCCTGACGGAATTCGGCACCACTTATTACGACAATGTGATGAGCGTGTTCATTCTGTCGGGGCTGGCCATCCTGGTGGTCAAGCGCGACGCGCTGCGCGAAGGCCCGCTGGGCAAGGCTGCCGGAATTTCGGCGATCGCGGGCCTGATCACCGGCATGGCGATGGGCCTGAAGCTGCCGGAAATGCCATTCTGTGTTGGCTTCGCCGCCGCGCTGGTGGCGCTGGGCGGCAGTTGGAAACATCAGATGGCGCGGCTGTTGGCGGGCGGGGCGGCCGGCGTGGCCGGCTTTCTGATCTTCAGCGGTCCCTGGATGCTGCACATGTATCAGCTGACGGGCAATCCGCTGTTTCCTTATTTCAACAATTACTGGCAATCGCCCCTGGCGCTGCCGGCGCCCTATCGCGACTTGCGCTTTGTGCCAACCGATTTCTGGCGGCAACTTTTTTTCCCCATCCTGTTCACGCTGGATTGGCATGTCGCCGACGATCTGGGCTACCAGGATATCCGCGTCATGCTGGCCTATCTGCTGGTGATCCCGGCGGGTATTGTTTGGCTGCTCAGGCGCGAAAGCCGCGATCCGCTGCTGGACAAGCGCGTCATCGCCATCTTGTTTGCCTTCGCGGCCCTCAGCTATTTTCAATGGCTGCGCACCTTCGCGATCTATCGCTACGTCATCCTGTACGAAATGCTGGCGCCGCTTTTGATCATCGGGGCGGTTGGGCTGTTTCCTTGGTCTCGGCGCAAGCGCTATCTGGCGCTGGCCGCTATCTGCACCGCCTGCCTGCTCACGGCACGCAGCGATTTTCTGGAACGGGCGCCGGTGGAGGATCCTTACGTTCGGGCCGCTCTGCCGCCTATTCCCCGGCCCGGCAAAACCATGGTGGTGATGACCGGAGACGCGCCTTTGGGATTCATCGCCACCACCCTGCCGCCGCAAATACCGGTCCTCAGGATCGATGGCTGGTTTGTGCAGCCGCGAGACGGCACCAAACTGACCCATGACATGAAGCGCCGGGTGATGAACCATCTGGCCTCCGGCGGCGATCTGTATCTGATCGCCGATGCCGGGGACATGGACCGTGCCCACAATGCCCTCGGTGACTATGGTTTGGCCGTACGCTGGCCCGAGTGCCAGCAGTTCGATACAAACCTGATTGGCCTCTATCAATGGTGCCCGGTGGCGAGAAAATCATGAACATCGCGGTCCTGATCCCCTGCTACAACGAAGAAGCCGCCATCGCCAAGGTGGTGGGGGATTTCCGCGCCGCCCTGCCCCAGGCCGCCATATACGTCTATGACAACAATTCCAAGGACCAAACGGTTTCTCGCGCGCGCGAGGCGGGCGCGGTGGTGCGCACCGAAACACGCCAAGGCAAGGGCAATGTGGTGCGCCGCATGTTCGCTGACATCGAGGCCGATATCTATGTCCTGGTGGACGGCGATGATACCTACGATGCTGGCGCCAGCCCGCACATGATTTCCCAGATGATCGCGGAAGGCTCGGATCTGTTGACGGCGCGGCGTGCTCATATCGATGCCGGCGCGTATCGGCCTGGTCACTTGGTGGGCAACCGCATGCTGACCGGCCTGACCGCGCTGCTGTTCAATGTTCATCTCTCGGACATGCTGAGCGGCTACCGTGTTTTCTCCCGCCGCTTCGTCAAGTCTTTCCCTTTCACGGCGGAGGGATTTGCCATCGAGACAGAACTGACCGTCCATGCCGTGCGGCTGATGATGCCGATGACGGAAATGGACACCCGCTACAAGGAACGGCCGGTGGGCTCGGTCAGCAAGCTCAACACCTGGCGCGACGGGTTTCGCATTCTTGGCACCATCGGCTATCTGGTGCGCGAGGAACGGCCTCTGGTTTTCTTTTCGACCATTGCGGCCGCCTTTGTCGGCGTCTCCTTGTTGATCGGCGCGCCTGTCGTGTCGGAGTTCTTCCACACCGGGCAGGTGCCGCGGTTGCCCACCGCGGTGCTGGCGACGGGCCTGATGGTGATTGCATTCCTGTCCCTGACCTGCGGTCTTATTTTGGATACGGTGACGCGGGGGCGCTGGGAGGCCAAGCGCATGGCCTATCTCGCGATGCCTGGTCCGCAAGCCCTTGACGACGGGCAGGTTTCCGCCAGGGTGGGAAAAGCGCACGACTGGCCGGCTCGCGACGCGCGCCGCGGCCAGCCTGCCCAGTGAGAAAATTGCTGGGCTTTCTTTCGCGTCTTTCCATCTTGCGCTTCGCGGTGATCGGCGCGCTGGGCATGCCGGTGGACTGGTGCGTCTTGCAGTTGATGGTGCATTGGGGTTATGGGCCCTATGTTGGACGTATCTTGTCCTGGTTCTGCGCGGCAACCTTCACCTGGGCGGGCAATCGTTATGTCACCTTTGCAGGCACCCGGGCACGCACATTCCCGGCGACCGTGTGGGAATTGCTGCGATTCCTGGCCGCGAATGCCGTGGGTGGCCTGGTCAATGTCGGGCTCTATTCCGTATTGGTGCGGTTTGCGCCGCCACCATTCAATGACCTGACCATCGCGCTGGTGCTGGGCGTGTTGCTGGGCTTGGTGTTCAACTTCACCCTGTCCAAGAAATTGGTGTTTTCCGGCAAGCACGACGCCGGGCAAAATGCGCCATTTCAGGGGCCGCGATGAAAATTATCGCCATCACCGGGCGGCGCGGGAATCGGACGGGCGATGATCTATGCCTGAACAAAAAGGGCGCGGATGACCTCCGCGCCCTTGTCGTTTGTCGGTAGCGCCAAGGATTAGCGGCGAGCCACCAGATACCAGAGATGCGCCACCATCGCGTCCCTGGCCGGTTCCTTCACCTTGTTGAAAGCGGCCTGGGCATCGGCTTTCTGACCGGCGGCAAAATAGGCATGGCCCAGACGGATCTGACCATTGGCCTGATCCTTTAGCGGCTTCTTGAGGCCGGCCTGAATGGTCGCGATCGCGCCCTTGGCATTGCCGCGGCCGATCTGATCCTCGCCCAGCTTGACCAAAGCATCGCCTTGCGGCTGAGCATTGGCGGCGGCCAGGGTCTTGGCCTCATTGGCGGCATTGGCGGCCGCCTGGGTCTTGGCCACGGCCAGGAGACGGGCGCTGCGGTCGTCGGTCAGCACCTTGGTGGCGACGCCCTTTTCCATCACGCTTTGCGCTTCGGCGGCAAAGCCGAGCTGCAGCGCCAGCTGCGCCAGCAGGATATAGTCGTCCTTGGTGACGATGTTGCCGGTCAGCAGCTTGATGCGGTTGATGTCCAGGGAGTTGTGATCGGTCATGCCTTGCGAACGTTCGCTGAGGCGTAGCAGGCTCTTCCAATGTTCCGGCCTGCCGCCGCGGGAAACCAGACTTTCCAGCGCGGTGCGCTGGGTGGCGTCGTCGCCCACGTCATAGGCGCAACGTATCAAGACCTCCAAGATGGCATCGCCGGGATTGGAGAAGTTGTTCTTGATGTAGCGAACACAGCCCGCCTTGTCGCCGGACAAATAATAGGATTGCGCGATGATCTGCATGGCGGTGGCGTCGAAGGCATTATATTTGCGCAAGACATCCGCGCTGGCGATCACTTCCTTGTAATTGCGCGCATTATAGTCCTTGAGGAACTTGGCCTTGGCGCCCGCAGCACCGCCGATCGAGGCATCGCCCGACGCCACGGCGATATAATTCTTCATCTTGCCGATGATGTCATTGTCCTCGGCGGTCCGGCCCGGCTGCGCTTCGGCCTCATTGACCTTGGCCATGGCGGCCTTGAAGTTGCCCGCAGCAGCCAGGCTCTGGGCTTCCTTCAGGGCGGTGCCGACCTTGAAGCTGACCGCCGCCTGGGCAGGCGCGGCCAACGCCACGGCAACGGCGCCCAAGGCCGCGGTACCCAAAAACATCGCCGTCAGGGCGGCACGCACACTAGGCACAGTCATAACAAGACCTCTTTCACATTCATCCAAAAAAGGGAAAGCGTGCGGGGCTGCCGCACGCTTTACCGGCGGCCATATCCCTCACGGCCTAATTATACTGGTCAATCCCAGTGAAGCCAATATGGGTGGCGCCCAGGCGCTGGGCATCCGCCAGCACCATGGCAACCGCATCGTATTTGGCCAACCGGTTGGGATTGACGTGGATTTCGTCCTGCTGGTCGTTCGGCTTCTTGCCGATGTCGGCGAAGTAGGAGGCCATGGTGGCGCGGCTGATGGCCGTGCCGTTCCAGGTGATGGTGCCGTCAAAGTCCACCCCCAGTTCCACCGTCTGCGGCGGGACCAGCGGCGGATTGTTAGGGCCGGCCGGCATATCCAGCTTCACCGCATGGGTCTGGATCGGAAGGGTGATGATCAAAAGCGTCAGCAGAACCAACATCACGTCGATCAACGGCGTGGTGTTCATTTCCACCATCACATCGCCTTCAGCGGTCGATGTACTCATTGCCATGGCGAATTACCTCAATAAGAGTTTGCTTCCAAAGCATGGGGCTCGGTGATGAACCCCACTTTCTGGATGCCCGCCAGCTGGCAGGCCAGGATCACGCGGCCGATCGCCTCGAAACGCACATTCTTGTCGCCGCGAATATGCACCTCCGGCAACGGCTTGCCGCCCGCTTGCGCAGTGGTCAGCGCGTCGACAAAGTTCTTGCGCATCGTGGCGGTGTCCACCGGAACGTTGTTGTAATAGATCGTCTCGTCGGTGGTGACCGCGATCACGATATTTTCCGGCTTGGTCTGGGTGACGATGTTGCGGTAAGTCGGCAAGGTAAGGGGCACCGTCTTCAAGATCACCGGAATGGTGACCAGGAAGATGATGAGCATCACCAACATCACGTCCACCAACGGGGTGGTGTTAATCGTGACGTTTAGGTCCGCTTCATCGTCTTCGACGGCGTGCTGAACGTCGACTGCCATGGTTCTATCTCCGGTTCCTGTCTCTCGGCAGGAGCTACTTGCTCTTGCTGATGAGATAGGCCTGCAGGTCGCCGGCAAAGGCGCGCAGCTTTTCGGTGATGACTTTGTTGCGGCGGACCAGATAGTTGTACAGCAACACGGCGGGAACCGCGACGAACAGACCGATGGCGGTCATGATCAGCGCTTCACCGACCGGGCCGGCGACCTTGTCGATCGAGGCCTGACCGGCGACACCGATGCCGATCAGCGCGTTCAAGATACCCATGACGGTTCCGAGCAGACCGACGAAGGGCGAAACCGAGCCGACCGAACCCAGGAAGGCGATGCCGCCTTGCAGGCGGGCATTGGCGTCTTCCAGCTGACGGGTGAGCGTCATGCCGATCCAGTCGCTGAGGCCGACCAGGGTGGTGCCGCCTTGGGAAGCCTTGAGGCCCGCTTCGGCAATACCGCGGAATACCGAGGTCTTGGGCAGCTTGTCCACGCCTTCATTCAGGGTGGCGGAGGTCCAGAACTTCTTTTCGACCTGGGTGGCCTGATTCAAGATGCGCTGCTGTTCGATCCACTTGGTGAAGAAGATGTACCAGGTGCCGGCCGACATGATGGCCAGCGAGATCAGGATCACCTTGGAGATCCAATCGCCTTCTTCCCAGATATGACCCAGAGAATACTGGTTGGGGATGGGCGCATCGCTAGGAGCGGCGGCGGGAGCAGCGGCAGGCGCGGCCGCGGGAGCGGGCGCCGCAGCGGCGTCGGCTGCCGGGGCCGCAGGTTGCTCGGCGGCAGGCGCGGCGGCCTGGGCGTAAACCGGAGCAACGGCGCTCAGGCTGGTCATGGCGACGATGGCGGCAGCGATCGTCAGTTTCTTGAAGTTCATTTTCTCTTGCTCCGTGAAATCAGATGAATTGGGGTGATGGTTGATTACTTGGCGTCTTTGAGGTCCCACACCATATTGAGGCGGGTCGTGGCGGCAACCGGTTGGCCCTGGCTCGTCGGGGGCCGCCATTTATAAAACCGCTGCGCATGCTCGCAGGCGGCGGTATCGAGGCGTTCCGAACCGCTGGTCTTCGCGACGGTGCATTCGGTAACAGAACCTTCGGTGTTGATCTTCACTTCGATCTGCGTGGTACCCGATTCACCCAGGCGCAGCGAAATCGCGGGATAAGGCGGCTTGGTGCGCGTCCGCGCGATCGGAGCCAAAACCACATCGGAAATGCGCGGCGCCGCCGGTGCCGGCGGCGCTGGCGGCGGCTTGGCCACGGTAGTGACCGGCGGCGGCGGCGCGCTGGCGACCTGGAAGTCCGGCACGATGGCGACGGGCGGCGGCGGCTTCACCAGATCCGGCGGCGGCGGCGGCGGCGGCTTGGGAATCTCTTTCGGGGTGTCGACTGTGGCTTTGATTTCGGAGAGCTGCTTCAGCAATTCTCCCTGGTTGAGGGCAGCGACAAGGCCGAAGATCACGCCGACATGGATACCAATGACAATGGCGATGCTCGTCGCCCTACTGGCGGCGCTCTTGTCGGCGACATTCAAGTGATTTGGACGTTCCATGCGCTCCACTCAAAGACAGAAACCGGCAATGCTCGCCGGTCAAACCGATTGTTCGAAACCAAGCCTAACCCAACGCTGCGCCGTATCCTGGCGCTTACGGGGGGCTGTTAAAGCAATCACTTACCCTCTTTGCAAGAGGTATCAACCGCGTCTCAGAGCCCGGAAAACACCACGGTCTGCATCATAGGATGGCGCATTGTGTTGTGGTGATGGCCGGGGCGTCTGTTGCGCTTGCACATTTCGCATATGCAGCATTGGACAAATTATCAGGTAAGCCTTGGCGTAGACGATGGAAATCGGATTTGCCATTGCGCGGCACGGGTTTTTCGCGCGCGAAAGGCTGCACCAAAATCACCAACGGATCTGCATTGGTGAGTTCCCTTGCGACATCTTCGCTTTTCCGCCGCGCTCAATTTTCGTGATGATGAATTGGTAAAAACAGCGGCTATTTGAGGATTCTTCCATGCAGTATCTCCACACCATGGTGCGGGTATCCGACCTTACGGCGTCGCTCCACTTCTATTGCGGCCTCCTCGGATTGGTCGAGGTGGAGCGCATAGAAAACGAGAAAGGCCGATTTACGTTGGTTTTTTTGGCCACACCCCAAGATGCGCGCCGCATCGCCGCCGGTGGGGCCAAAAGCCCTGTGATCGAACTCACCTACAACTGGGACGAAAAGGGTTATGGCGGCGGACGTAATTTCGGGCATTTGGCCTACCGCGTGCCCGACATCTATGCGCTGTGTGAAAAGCTGATGGCGGGGGGCGTTGCCATCAACCGGCCGCCGCGTGACGGCCATATGGCCTTCATCCGCTCACCCGACGGCATTTCCATCGAACTGCTGCAGGACGGCCATTTGGAGCCGAAAGAGCCTTGGGCTTCGATGCCCAATACCGGCAGCTGGTAAAGCATCTCAGATGTTATGATCGGACCCAATGTGGCTA
>DATEEB010000162.1:0-6428 GCA_035281345.1 Rhizomicrobium sp.
AGGGATCCGACAATCCCGGCCACCACAATGCCCATGATGATGGTGATGGCCGGCACCATCAGGGCGACCAGGCGTTGGACGGTCTGTTGCACGTGATCGTCGTGAATGACGGCCACCCGAAGCGCCATCTCTCCCAGCCTGCCGGTCTCCTCGCCAAGCTGCAACATATGGATTGTCTGTAAAGGAAAGAAGCCGTGCGCCGCCAGCGCGCCCGCCAGGCGACTGCCTTCCTTGACCTTGGCAAGGGCATCGGCGACCGCGCGGACAGACAGCAAAGAGGTCAAGGCGCCTTGGCTGATGCCCAAAGCCGGCACCAAGCCGACACCGTTCTGCAGCAGCGTTCCGATCATCCGCGTGAAGCGCGCGGCAGAGATGCCGCGTATCAATTTTCCGACCACCGGTATCTTGAGCAGCGTCCGCTCCGCCGCGAGGCGCACCTTTTCCATCTGCAACAGCCGGTAGGCCGCAAGACCCAGCGCCAGGCACAGGACCAGCATCAAAGCACCGTATGTCTGGGTGAAGGCCCCCAGATCGATCAGAAATTGCGTCTGCGCCGGAAGGCTGGCGCCGGACTGCTCAAAAATCGGGGTGAATTGCGGCACCACATAAATCAACAGCAAAGCGATGGTCCCGATCGAGGCCGCCACCAGCAGGACAGGATAGATAAGTGCCGATTGCACGGTGGCCGACAGCTTGATTTCCCGTTCCATCAGATCGGCCAGATGCGAAAGTCCCTCCGCCAAATGGCCGCCTGCTTCGCCCGCCCGCACCAAGCTCACATAGAGACGCGAGAAACTTTCCGGATGCTCGGTCAGGCTGGCCGCCAGGGATTTCCCGCCCCGGACCTGGTCGCGCAACGATTGCATGATCCTAGCCGAAGCCTTGTCGTCGTTGGTCTCGACCAGAAAGCGCAGCGCGCGATCCATATCCTGGCCCGCCGTCAGCATCACCGCCAATTCGCGGGTGAACTGCGCCACCGCCGCTTTGGCAAGCCCGCGCTTGAATCCCAATTCGGTGTTGAGCAATGCGCTCAGGCTTCCGGCCTTGCCCACCGGATCGGCGCGCAGCAAAAGACAATGACGCCCATGCAGATATTCCGCCACGGCGGTTTCGCTGGCGGCCTCGACGGTACCGCTGAGCCGCTTGCCCGCTATATCGATGCCGGTGTAGCGGAACAGCGGCATGCCTATCCCTCGAGACGGACGCTGCGCAGAATCTCGGCCAGCGATGTGGTACCGGCCAAGACCTGATGCAGGCCCGCCTCATACATGGTGGTGGTGCCCGCGGCGCAGGCCGCTTTCTCGATTTCGGTGTGGCTGGCGCGCGACAGGATCAGACGGTGAATGGTTTCGTCCGGCGCGATCAATTCGGCCACCGCGACGCGCCCCGCATAGCCGGTGCCCCGGCAGTTGGGGCAGCCCACCGGTTCATAGATGGTCACCGGCCGCGCCAAGCCGAAGCGTTCCGCCAATTCCGGTGTTGCTTCGCAGGCGCGCTTGCAGGCCGGGCACAGGCGGCGCACCAGGCGCTGCGCCATGATGCCGTTCAAGGTCGCGGTCAACAGATAATCTTCCAGCCCCATATCGCGCAATCGGGCGATGGTCGCCGCCGCGCTATTGGTGTGAAGCGTGGAAAGGACCAGATGACCGGTGAGCGCCGCCTGGACGGCGATCTGCGCGGTTTCCAGGTCGCGGATTTCGCCCACCATGATCACATCGGGATCGTGGCGCAGGATGGAGCGCAGCAGGCTGGCAAAGGTCAAGCCGATCTGCGGCTTGACCTGCATCTGGGTGACTCCGGCGAGCTGATACTCGATGGGGTCCTCCACCGTCACGATATTGCGGTCGGAGGAATTGAGATGCGTCAGCGAGGTATAGAGCGTCGTGGTCTTGCCGCTGCCGGTCGGTCCGGTCACCAGGACGATGCCGTTGGGAAGATCCAGCTGGCGCAGCCATCGCGCGCGTACATCACCGTCCAGACCCAGCCGGTCAAAATCCAGCTTGACCGCGGAACGATCCAGAATGCGCAGAACCACGCTTTCGCCATGCAATGACGGGATGGTGGAAACACGCAAATCCACTTCCTGGCCCCGCACCACCAGCTTGATGCGCCCATCCTGGGGCAAGCGGCGCTCCGCGATGTCCAACGAGGCCATGATTTTGATACGCGAAACCACCGCGGCCTGAAGCCGGCGCGGCGGCGCCTCTACCTCGTGCAGCACCCCGTCATAGCGGTAGCGGATGCGCAGATGATTCTCGAAGGGATCGATATGGATATCGGAGGCCCGCGTCTCTACCGCCTGGGAAACGATCTGGTTCACCAGACGGATCAGCGGCGCCTCACTGGCGATATCCTTGAGCCGCTCCGCATCGTCCTCGACGCCCGATGCGGCCGGCCCGATATCGTCCAGACCCCGCTTGGTGTCTTCCTCGGTCTTGTAGAGCCGCTCAAAGGCGGCTTCGAGGTCCAGCGGCACCGCGATCAGCAATTCCACTTTGCGGTCGGCGGCCATGGCGATGGAGGAAATCGCAAAACGGTCCAAGGGATCGGACATCGCAACCGTGATGGTGTGCTCATTCAGCGCCACCGGCACCGCGCGGACCTTGCGCAGGAATTTCAGGCGCAGCCGTTCCGGCAGAATCGGCGCTTGCGGGTAGTCGTCCGGAATCGCGATTTTCAGCGACAGGACAGAGGCCAAAGCTTGGGCCAGGGACTGTTCGCTGACCAATCCCAATTGCGTGAGCACCGAATCTAAGCGGTTGCCGCTTTCCGCCGCCATCCGCTTGCCGCGTTCCAGATTGGCGGAATCCAGCAACCCCCGTTCGACAAGATGCTGGGCGAGAACCTCGAGGACGGCTTGCGGCGCCGGATCGGCATCGGCCTTGGCGCTCAGGGAGGCCAGCATCTCAAGCCGTCCCCCGCCGCCGCGGACCGCTATGCGAACCCCGCATCACCGCGCATCCGCCACGGCATTGCGAAGGTGCGCCTCGTTCACGGTGACGGGCGTCTTTTGCAGCATCCGCACAATATATCTCTGCTGTTCCTCCTGCTCCCGTTTCTGGCGCAAGGATGCGGATATCGCGTCTTTGACCTCGCTCAGCGGGCGCATTCCCGCCGGTTTGGTGTCGAGCAAGCGGACGATGTGCCAGCCTTGGGGTGTGCGGAAAGGATCGCTGACCCCGCCGCGCAACATGCCGGCGATCCGTGTGCGAACCTCCGGCAAAATCTGGCTGTCGGCCAGCCAGCCCATATCGCCGCCCTTGTCGGCACTGGTTTTGTGCTGGGAATTTTTTCGCGCCAGTTCTTCAAACTTTCCGGCCCGGGCCTGGACGGCAAGTTGATCGATTTTCTTGCGCGCAGCGGGCGCATTCTTGTCCCCCGCCGCAGAGGCAATAAAAATCTGAGCCAGACGGTATTGACGCGGCACCAGGAATTGGTCGCGATTAAGCTCGTAGGTGGCGCGGATATCCTGATCGGAGGGATAGCCGTCGGGCACACGCACCACCGAAGCAAGATAGGTCTTCACAAGGATGGCGTTGCTTGCGGTATCGAGCTGTTTGGAAATCTCGGGTCTTTGTTGCCATTTCTTGAGGATCGCCTCCTTCAGAATCGCCTTGCGGATGACTTCCAGCTGGATGAGACGGTTCATCAGTCGCGGATCGGCCATGGCTTGCCGCCGGGTTTGCGGGTCCAGGGTTTGGAGATAATCGCGCGCCTCCGCGGCCGTCAGCTGGGTTCCTCCCAGTTGCGCGATCGTCTCCTTGGGCGCGGCCGCCCATGCCGGACCGCACAGCCCCAGAACCAAAACCGCCATGAGCCGGGCGATACGGCGTTTCATCTCTTGTTTCATGACATACCTATTGCGGCGCGGGGCGGGCTATCCGGCTGGCGCGCAGCTTGTCTTCATAGTCCTGCACGACATTCTCATATTCGACCCGTTTCAGTTTTGTGACAGGTTCGCCCGCGCCCAGAACATCCAGCAGGCGCTTGTTCTGGTAGATATCCAGCAATTCCTGGCCCAACTGATACAGCTTGGCGTTTTTCTCCTCCGCCAGCCGATTTTGCTCGCGCAGCGCCGCCAAGGCAGCCTCAAAGCGCTTGGCGTCCGCATCGCGCGTCTGGGCGGTGCTGGAAGCCTCTTTATAGGCCGTCTCCCACTTTTCCTGATTTTGTTTTTGCGCCTCGGCGGCGCGTTGCAGCGCCTCGCGGCCGGATGCCGTCTGACCGCGCAGGGATTTCAATTCCTTTTCGGCGGCCTCGGCTTTTTGGGTGGCCGCCAGACGTTCGCGCTCCAGCTGCGACTGCTTGGCCAGCAGGGTGGCATTTTCGTCTTCCAGTTGACGCAGCCTGACGGTCGCCTGGCGCAAGGCCCCCCGCAGCCGGGCTTGGGCATCGCCGTCGGATTGCGCCAGTGCGCCACCGCCGGCAGCCATGCTCAGCACAAACCCCGCCGCAAGGACATGACCGATCCGCCTAGAAGCGCGCATTCAGATCCACCTGCACCACGTCCACGCTATAGGGAAGACTGGTCACCTCGCTGGTGCTGAACCAACGCGCCGTCAGATCGACATTGCGGGCCAAGCCCAAGGATCCGCCGATCACATAACCCTTGGCGTTTGTGCCGCCCAGATGAAAGTCAGATTCGCTAAAGGCGTCGGGCACCGCATCGGAATCCAGATGGCGATAGAGGAAGCTGGCATTCCATTGCCAGCGTTCGCGAATTTCGGGATAGCCGACCGTCAGCCGCGCCTGATAGCCAAGGCCGCCGCCGTCGAACACGCCGGGCGTTGAACCGATATTGGGGCCGATATTGTTGATCGGATTGGACGCAAGAATCCGGCGGTTGCTGAAGGCCAGGTTTTTCACCACATCGCCGTCCACAATGACATGGATTGAGCCGAAAACCGCATCCATGCGCGCGTTAAGGTCCAGATCGTGGAACTGAGAAGCCAGGCCGTAATACTGAAACAAAGGCGGGTTGGTGAGATTGGAGACCAGGTTGCGGATCGCAAACAGGGTGTTGCCCTGCTGCATAAAGCCGGGCCGGCTATTGTCGCTATCGCAAGGATCGGCGCTGACATTGGCCACGCAGGCGCTGGAAAGCACGCCCTCCATATTCGTGAAATGATAATAGGCTGCGGCCAGCTTGAAATTGAGGTTGCGCGAGGTCTGCCAGTCCATGCCCAACTGGCCGGCATAAAGCCATTTGTCGCGGCTGCGGCCCTTCGCCACCGTATTGTCGGGAAAATTAAAGGCGGTGTTTTCGATCGGAAAAGCGCCGCCGGTGGCAAAAAGCGAAAGCCCTGGCAATACCTCGCCGCGCAGGCGCGCCGCCACGCCGTCAAAGTTGATGTCTTCGTCCCAAACCAGTTCGGTGGAAAGCCAGGGATTGGCGAAGCGCCCCACCCACAGCTCGAACCAGTCAACGGGACGGTAGTTCAGAAAGGCCCGATCCAAGAGAAAGTTCACCTTGTTCAGGGTGGTGCCCAAGGTCTGGTTGGTGGTGGTGGGCGTGGTGGTATTGCCGCTCGCGAGCCGAACGCCCGCCAGCAGTCCGTCCGCGACATCGATATTGAGCCCCAACCGCGCGCGGATGCGCATGCGTTCGCGGTTCTGCGTGGTGTTCAGGATCGGCGGCGGCGTTCCCGCCGCGTTGTTCAAGTCGAACGGCGCGCCCGCATTCAGCGCGGCAAAATTCGGAAAAGCGTTGGAGTTGCGGCTGTCGAACAGGTCCCACTCATAACGGGCGCGAAAATCTCCCGACAGATGAAAACGCTTGGTCCAGGCCGGAACGGCGTTGGGGGCGGCCCAATTCTGCTCGCGCGCTTCGCGCAAGACCTCCTGCTTGACCTCATCGCGTATCTCATTTCTTACGATCTGCGGCACATAGGGAACCCGCACGCTCGGAGCGGCGACAGGCGCGGCCCCGGGAGCGGACGCAAGAGCGGGAACAGCGGCCTGGGCGCTGCGCGTGGCGATCGCGGCCTCGTCCTGCGCCTGGCGGATCAATGCGCTAGCGCGTTCTTGGGTCAGCACGCCTTCCTGGACCAATTGCTGAATGAGGCTGACGACCGTGGAATTGCCTTGCGCCGGCACGCTGGCCGCCGGCGCCGCGCTTTGCGCCAATACCGGCCCGGACAAAGTCAGGCCTGCCGTGCAAAGGAGCGCCGAAAGCAGCGCCCAACCCGTGTGTTTTTGCCTATCCCGAGCAACCATATCTCTTACCCAATCTCATCGCATCGTGTCGTTGTGGTCAGCCCAATCCGGCCCGCGCCCCGATACGCACAACAATCGGCTGCGGCATATCTTTGGGCGGCGCTTCGGGCAGCGCCGGCATGGCGCCGATCACCTGCTCGATACGGCTGTCTGTGTTGCTGTTGCCGCTGGTGCGCAGGATCTGCACGCGTTGAATTTTGCCGCCTTCCGAA
>DATEEB010000163.1:0-6956 GCA_035281345.1 Rhizomicrobium sp.
CATCGCTTTTTCGGCCATGGCTTGTGCATAGCGGCGGCCGGCCTCCCAGGCCCTCACGGGCGCTTTTTTGGTGCGCCGGATACTATAGTGTCGCACAGCAAAGCCCAGTCAAAAAGCGGGCGGAATCGGAGAGAAAATGCGGACAGGCATGGCGGTTACAGCTCTTGTTGTTGCGGCCTTCACGGGCGCCGCCCCTATGGACGGGGCCAGAGCAGGCACGGTGGATACCAGCGTCTATGGCACCACCAAGGACGGCGCCACGGTTCACGTCTTTACGATGACCAACAATCACGGCATGCGCGCCCAGGTGCTGGACTATGGCGCCATCGTCTGCAGCGTCGAGGCGCCGGACCGTGACGGCAAAATGGCGAACGTCATTCTTTGCCAGAAAGACCTGCAAGGAATCGAGGCCACCGGCCCGATGAGCGCGCTGACCGGCCGCTATGCCAACCGTGTCCTGAACGGCTTCAGCCTGGACGGCAAGCATTACGCCCTGCAGGCCAATCCCGCCGGTGTCACCCTGCATGGCGGACAGCCCCGCTATAACAGGCGAATCTTGCAGACAGTGGGTACCTTCCGGCATACCAACGATGCCGGCGTGACCTTAAGGCTGGTGTCGCCGGACGGGGATCAGGACTTTCCCGGCGCCTTGACCATAGACGTCACCTATACCCTGACCGACAACAACGATTTCCGCATGGACTACAAGGTTACCACTGACAAGCCGACGGTGGTGAACCTGACCAACCACACCTATTACAATCTGGCGGGCGGCGGTTCGACGGAAAACCAGATCATGACGCTGATGGCCGACCAGATAACGCCCACCGACATCAACCAGATACCCACGGGCGAATTTCTCAATGTCGCGGGCACGCCCTTTGACTTCCGTTCTCCCAAGCCGATCGGGCGCGATATACGTTCATCCGACCCGCAGATGATCATCGGACGCGGCTATGACCACAATTATGTGCTGCGCAAATCAAAGCCCGGGGCGCTGGAATTGGCGGCGCGGGTCACCGATCCGGCGAGCGGGCGCACCTTGGAGCTGGCCACCACCGAACCGGGGGTGCAGGTCTACTCGTCCCAAAATCTGAGCGGCAGACAGGTCAATGCCCAGGGACTGACCATCCGGCCGGGCGACGCGATAGCGCTGGAGACCCAGCACTATCCGGATAGCCCCAACCACGCCAATTTTCCGTCAACGGTGCTGCGGCCGGGCGAGACCTATACCTCCAGCACGGTGATGCACTTCACGGTGCAGTAGCGCCTGTTGCAACCAGATTGAATCGCGGAATTCCCCTCTCCCTTGAGGGAGAGGGAAGAAACAACTCTACGCCAGCCCCGTCCGCGCCCAGGCAAAGCAGCGCGCATTGTTGCTGTTTTCCACCTGAAGCTGCTGTTCCGGAGAAAGATTGCTGACGATAGGCAGCGGCTTTTTGCTGGCATTGGCAGCCACCATCCGCAGGGTGCCGGCGAGATAACGGGCGCTGCGATCCGGCCAGGTGGCCCAATATTCGTCGGTCAGGACCGGTATCTTGAGCGGATCGCGGGTGATCATCTCATGCACCGGCTTAATCGCGGGATTGGCCTTTTTCAAGGTCCGCCACAGCGCCGGGACATCCAGGAACCCATCCTCGAACAAAACTTCAGACAGCAGGAAGCCATCGGTATAATTGCGTACCGCCATGTTTTTTATATGCGTGGTCTTGGCGAAAGGCGCGAGCTTGTTGACCACTTCGACCGGATCGTCGCACAGGGCGATACTGTTGCCGAAGTCCACCGTCGCACCGAGATAGGCGCTGGAATATTTCTTGAGGACTTCCACTTGCTCGTCCACCGTGAGGTCCTTGTGATTTTCCATCGCCAGCGCAATGCCCACGCGCTCGGCGATCGGCACGCAGGTATCCAGCGCGATGGCCGCGCGCGCCCGCGCGTCCTTGTACGCCTGCAAGCTTTTGAAGTCCTCGTAACGGCGGCCAAACAATTTCGTGCGCACGCAATCCGCGCCCAGCGCCTTGTAGTTCTTCAAGGCCTGCTCAAACGCAGCAAGATTCTTCATTGCCCCGCTCAACTGATCCACGTCCCCCTGAAGGAACATGCGGTGCTGCTCCAGGCGCGCGCGCAGTTTTTTCAGGTCGGCGTCCAGCGGCACGATGAATTGCACCCCGCCGCCGCCCAGGCTGTGGACATGGTCCACCAGCCGGATCGGATCGACCTTACCGCCATTGGCGGCACGCAGGCTGCGCCGATAATTGTCCAACGCGGTCTGGGATACGCCCAGCGGCGACGGCTGATCCGCCGCGAAGGCCGGCAAGGTCGAAGCGGCCGCCAGCGCAGCGCCTCCCAGCACTATCTCACGCCGCGTATTCATGCGCCTCTCCCTGCTTGGATCAGGCGGCGGTCCAGCCGCCATCGATCAGAATATCGGTGCCCGTGATGAACCCCGCCAGGTCGCTGCACAGATAGCAGGCCAGGCCGCCGATCTCCTCCACCTTGCCCCAGCGGCCGACCGGCAGCTTGGTGAGGAACAATTTGTTGGCTTCGGGATCGTTGATCACCGGCAAATTCATTTCGGTGTGGAAAGGCCCGGGCGAAATCGCATTGACCGTAATGCCCTCGCCCGCCAGTTCCAGCGCCAGCGACTTGGTGAAGCCCAAAAGCCCCGCCTTGCCGCTGGAATAGGCGGTGCGGTTGGCGAGTGAGACATGCGCCATGATCGAGGACAGGTTGATGATCCGGCCATAGCCGGTGCCCTTCATGCCGGGCACGAAGGCGTTGCAGGCCAGGAATGTCGTGACCAGGCTGGAATCCACCACGCTCTGGAATTCGGCCAGGGTGAAATCAGTGACGCTCTTCCTGATATTGATGCCCGCCGAATTGATTAGGATCTGCGGATTTTTGAATTTCGCATTCACATCCTTGGCCAGGCGCGCGACATCGCTTTCGCTGGTCATGTCGGCGGTGAAAGTTTCGCACCTGCCGCCCTTGGCCTTCAGATCGCCCGCCACCTTGTCCAGTTTGGATTGATTGCGCCCCACCAACGCAATGGCCGCGCCGGCTCCCGCCAAAGTGTGCGCCATGGCTTCGCCCAGACCGCCCGAGCCGCCCACAATCACGGCCGTTTTGCCAGTCAAATCAATTTTCACGCGTTATGCCTTTTCGATAGGGACAATATTCAACGCTTGGCGTCGGGCTCCAGGAAGAACCAACAAGCGGCGGAAACCACCGCCGCGGCGCTCATCGTGTACAGGACGATGCTCCAATCGTTGCCGGTGTTGTCCAGGATGAAGCCGCCCAACAAGGGCGCGACAAAGCCCGCGAAATTGCCCAGCATGTTCATGGTCGATGAGACGGTGGCGGTATACTGCTTGCCGATCTCGACACAGGTGTTCCAGCTGATCGGCATGGTGAGGTCGCTGCAGAGGCTGGCCAATCCCATCAGCGCCATCGGCAGGGCCACGCCTGGAACATTGGGAATGATGCAGATGAGGATCGCGGTGGCGGAGAAACCGCAGATCGCTACCCACTTGCGCGGCACCGACAATGGAAGAAAGCCGGAGACAATGGAACCCAGACCACCCAGCGCCAGCGGTATCACGGAATAGGCGGCGGCTTCACCGGGCGTCAGGCCACGGGCCTGTTGCAGCCAAGTCGGCAGCCATGTGACGTAGAAATACCAAGTATAGGAAAAGCAGAAATATTGCAGACCCAGAAAGGCGATGTCCCTCTGCAGCAGCAATTTGTACCAGGGCATGCCGTGATCGTGCAGGACCAGGGCGCGCGAACTCTCCAGCAGCGTCAGTTCCGCCTTGTTAACCCCCTTATGTTCAACCGGATCGTCGCGGAACCACGGCAAAAATGCGCCAACCCAGACGGCGCCCAAAAGGGCCAACATCACAAAACCCACACGCCAGCCGAAATGATAAATGACAAAGAAAGCAACCGGTGGCGCCAAGGCCCCGCCCCAACGGCCGAAAGCCCACATCAAGGCCTGGGCCCGGACGCGTTCGTTGAGCGGCAACCAAGCCGACAGCATCCGGGTCAGATTGGGGAAGCAGCCCGCCTCGCCGGCGCCGAATAGAAAACGCATTGTTAGGAGCGAAAACAAATTCCATGCCGCTCCAGTTGCCGCAAGGCACAGCGACCAGAATAACACCAGATAGCTCAGCACCCGGCGCACACCAAGCTTATCGCCCATCAGCCCCATGGGGATTTCAAACAGAGCGTAGGACAAAGCAAATGCGCTAAAGACCAAACCCATCTCGGTTTTGGTCAAGTTCAGTTCGCTGGAGATCGGGCCGGCAGCCTGACCAATTGCCACCCGCTGGATGTACATGACCATGGCCAGGGCCAAGGCGAAACCCACGACCCAGTAGCGCGTACGTGTCGGTGTCATTGAGCCGTCCCGCCCCTTGTTATCCTGACCCTTTATTGGGGCATGGGAGCCAGCGTACAGCCATGAGGCTTCACATCGGCTTGCGATTTCTATACTAAATTCGGTCCGTGGGAAGTCAATCGAGCCGGATCGGTTTGCGCGCGCGATTTCGGAAATAGCCAATAGAAAACAAGGATTTTCGGCGCCACACCCGCCCTTTCCCATACCCCCATGGAGTGATGAATTGAGCAAGGAAATTCTCCCGCAATCCTTCAATTTCGAGGGTCAGGTGGCGCTGGTGACCGGATCGGGCCGCGGGTTGGGACGCATGATCGCCGAGGCCCTGCTGGCTGGCGGCGCTGCCATCGCGCTGCATGACATCAACGAAGAAGCACCTGCAGCATTCGGCGAGAGTCCCAGCCTGACGGCTTTGGCGGACGAGCTTTCCAAGCGCGGCGGCGCCAAGGTGACCGCGGTGACCGGTGACATCACCAAGGAAGACGAAATCGCCGCTATGGTGCAAAAGATCGAATCTTCGTTGGGACCGATTTCCATTCTGGTCAATTGCGCCGGCGGTGACATCGCCGCCAAGGGCGGCAAACCCAACCCCAACGACGCCCTCAATATCAGCCTGGAAGACGCGATGGCGGTGCTGAACCGCAACTTCATCGGCACCATGCTGATGTGCCGCGCCGTGGTGCCCGGCATGATCAAGCGCCGACGTGGCGCGGTAATCAATTTCGGATCGCTCAACGGCCATATTGGCGTGTCGCCCGAGGTAATCTATGGCTGCGCCAAGGCGGCGATCATTCATTACACGCGCTGCCTGGCGCTGGAGATGCGTCCCCATGGCGTGCGCGTCAACGCCATCAGCCCCGGCCCCACCACCACGGCGCGCTTCCTCGCCACCCGTACCACCGATCCCGCTCTGATGGACGGGGTATCGCTGGAACGTTATGCCAAGCCGGCGGAGATCGCGGGCGCGGTTGCGTTCCTGGCCAGCGATCATGCCGGTTTTATCAACGGCCAGGTGCTGCGCGTGGATGGCGGCATGAGCCTGTTCGCCGCCTGAGTTCTTGTTTCTAAATTAGGAATTGCAATGTCCGATAAAAAATACGACGGCAAAACACCTCAAACGCTGCGCAGCCGCGCCTGGTTCGACAATCCCGACAATCCCGATATGACGGCGCTGTATCTGGAGCGCTATCTGAATTTCGGCCTCACCCGCGAAGAGCTGCAATCGGGCAAGCCGATCATCGGCATCGCCCAGACCGGCAGCGATCTGTCACCTTGCAACCGCCATCATATCGAACTGGCCAAACGCATCCGCGAAGGCATCCGCGAAGCCGGCGGTATCGCCATGGAATTTCCGGTTCATCCCATCCAGGAAACCGGCAAGCGCCCCACTGCCGGTCTGGACCGCAACCTGGCCTATTTGGGTCTGGTGGACCTGCTCTATGGCTATCCGCTGGACGGCGTGGTGCTGACCATCGGTTGCGACAAGACCACGCCCGCCTGTCTGATGGCGGCGGCCACTGTGGACATTCCGGCCATCGCCTTTTCCGTCGGACCGATGCTGAACGGCTGGCACGAAGGCGAGCGTACCGGCTCTGGCACCATTGTGTGGAAAGCACGCGAGATGATGGCGCGGGGCGAGCTGGATTATCGCGGCTTTATGGAACTGGTGGCGTCATCGGCGCCGTCGGTGGGCTACTGCAACACCATGGGCACCGCCAGCACCATGAACAGCCTGGCGGAAGCCTTGGGCATGCAGTTGCCGGGTTCGGCCTCGATCCCCGCGCCCTATCGCGAGCGCGGCCAGATGGCCTATGCCTCCGGCAAGCGCATCGTGGACATGGTGCATGAGGATTTGCGCCCGTCCAAGATCCTGACCAAGGAAGCCTTCCACAACGCCATCGTGGTCAACTCGGCGATCGGCGGTTCCACCAACGCGCCGATCCATATCACGGCCATTGCCCGCCATGCGGGCGTGGATGTGCCGCTGCAGGAATGGCAGACCATCGGCCACAAAGTGCCGCTGATCGTCAATCTGCAGCCGGCCGGCGAATATCTCAGCGAGGATTTTCACCACGCCGGCGGCGTGCCCGCCGTCGTCAACGTGCTGATGCAAAAGGGGCTGATCAAGGAGAATGCCCTGACCGCCAATGGCAAGACTATGGGCGAGAATTGCCGCGGCAAGAAGGTGATGCTGGAAGAGGTGATCTGGCCCTTCGACAAGCCCTTGAAAAAGGATGCCGGCTTTATCGTGCTGTCAGGCAATCTGTTCGACAGCGCCATCATGAAGACCAGCGTGATCAGCAAGGAATTTCAGGACCGCTATCTGTCCGATCCCAAAGACCCCGATGCCTTTGAAGGGCGCGCCGTGGTGTTCGACGGGCCGGAGGACTATCACAAGCGGCTGGACGATCCTTCGCTGAATATCGACGAGAATTGCATGCTGTTCATGCGCGGCGCCGGCCCCATCGGCTATCCCGGCGCGGCGGAAGTTGTGAACATGCACGCGCCTGCGGCGCTTCTGAAGCGGGGCATCACGGCCCTGCCCTGCATCGGCGATGGC
>DATEEB010000164.1:0-3988 GCA_035281345.1 Rhizomicrobium sp.
CATGGGATCGGACATCTTCGCGCCCGGCATCACGATCATCGACGATCCTCACCGCATCCGCGGCCTGCGCTCCAAGCCGTTCGATGGCGAAGGCGTGGCCAATAGCCGCCGCGCCCTGATCGAAAACGGCCGGCTGACCAGCTGGCTGCTCGATTGCGCCAGTGCGCGCCAGTTGGGGCTGGCAACCACCGGCCATGCGGCGCGCGGCACGGGCGGGCCGCCCTCGCCCTCCTCCACCAATCTCTACCTGGAAGCCGGAACGCTTTCGGTCAAGGAATTGATCGCCGATATCCGGCAGGGCTTTTATGTCACCGAATTGATGGGCATGGGCGTCAACAGCGTGACCGGCGATTACAGCCGGGGCGCCGCCGGTTTTTGGATCGAGAACGGCGAAATTGCGTTTCCGGTGTCGGAAGTCACCATCGCGGGAAATCTCAAAGACATGTTTGCCCGCCTTGTTCCCGCCAGCGATCTGGAATTCCGCCATGGCGTCAATGCGCCGACCGTCCGTATCGAAGGCATGACCCTTGCCGGCGCATGACGACCTGAAGCTTTTGGAAGACACGGTTTACGAAGCCGGCAAGATCGCGCGCAAATTCTACGGTGGAGACTATAAACGCTGGAGCAAGGAGGGCGGCAGTCCCGTCACCGAAGCCGATCTGGCGGTGAACAAGCATCTCTGCGATGTCTTGACCGCGGCGCGCCTCGAATATGGCTGGTTGTCGGAGGAAAACACCGACGATCCGGCGCGGCTGGACAAACGCGAAGTGTTTGTCATTGATCCGATTGACGGCACCATCGCCTTTCTCAAGAATCGGCCGCATTTCACCATCTGCGCCGCCATCGTGGCCCAGGGGCGCCCCAGCTGCGGCGTGGTCTATAATCCCATCAGCGAGGAACTCTATTCCGCGCGATCGGGCGCGGGCGCGCATCGCAATGGCATTCCTATCCGCGTAGGGAACCAATCGCGGCTGGAAGGTTGCGCCATGCTGGGGGACCGCACCCAGTTCACCCAGGCGCCTTGGCCGCCGATGCATGTGCAAAACCGCAATTCGGTCGCCTACCGCCTTGTGCTGGTGGCGGACGGCAGCGCCGATGCCAGTGTCAGCCTCACCCCCAAGCGGGATTGGGACTTGGCGGCCGCCGACATTATCCTGCACGAAGCGGGCGGCCGGTTGACCGACGCAAACGGGACGATCCTGACCTACAACCGGCCCAATACCTTGCAGACCAACATCGTCGCGGCCAACCCCGGCTTGCATGCGGGCATCATCGCGCTCCTGCGACAATAAGAGAACTTAGTCGCACCCGACGATTGCGCTTCAATGATGCAGCGCAACCACGGCACGAGAGCGGAGTCGTTATGACCGAATCCAAGCAGCTTTTGCATTTCGTGTTCGGCGGCGAGCTGGAACGCACCGACGAGGTGACGTTCAAGGACCTCAGCAAGCTGGATTTTGTCGGCATGTATCCCAATTTCGCCGAGGCCAAGCGGGCTTGGCGCGCCAAGGCTCAGGCGACAGTCGACAAGGCCCAGATTCGGTATTTCGTGGTCCACATCCATCGCCTGATGGACCCCGACGAGGAAGACCACCACTAAGTCTTTCCGGTACCAGAGCTTTTTGCCCCTCGCGGCCCGGCATGCTACAGGACCGGGCATGAGTTCCGCGTCCATCAGCGCCCCCCCACCAGGCAATACCGGCGCGATTATCCGCCGCCTGCTGCGCGACTATGTCGGCGGCCAATGGGGCCTGCTGCTCCTGGCGATCTTCTGCATGTTGTTGACCAGCGCCATCGGCGGTTTGGTGCCGCTGATGGTCAATTGGGAGATCAAACTGATCTTCCTGCGCCACCAGTCCGAATTGCTGCTGCCCTTATCGCTGGCGGTGGCCGGGGTGGTGGGCCTGAGGGCCGTCACTCTGTTCTTCGGCCGCATGACATTGGACTCAGTGGGCGAAAGAACCGTGGCCGCGGCCCAGCGCGACATGTTCTCCCGTTTGATCCGGCGCGATCTGGCCGATCTCAACGCCGTCCATTCCGGCCAGTTCGTTTCCAACTTTCTCTATGACGCCACCCTGATGCGCGATGGCTTGACCCAATGCATCGCCGCGGTTTTTTTGGAGTCCGTGCAGCTGGTGGTCTTTCTGGCCTATGTGCTGATCAGCGATTGGCAGCTGGGCGTCCTGGCCTTGATCATCCTGCCGGGCGTCGCCTGGGCGATGGAGCGGCTTGGCGGTTCCATGCGCCGCGCCGCCACCCGCGGCATGCGCGAGACCGGAGATTTGTCGGTGGTGTTGTCGGAAGCCATGGACGGACGACGCGTCATCAAGGCTTACGGGCTGGAATCCCATGCCATCGCCCGGGTGGATGCGCGGCTGAAATCGCGGCTGAGCACCTTGCTGAAAGCGGCGCGGCTGCGCGCCGCCGCGGCGCCGATCACCGATCTGTTCCTGGGCGCGGTGGTGGGCCTGGTGCTGTTCGTCGCGGGCTGGCAAAGTTTGCACGGCACCTTGACCCTCAACGCTTTCGCCGGGTTTCTCACCGCCCTGCTCTTGGCGCAACAGCCCTTGCGCAATCTCTCTCAGCTATGGCCCACCGCCTCCGCCGGCATCGCCGCCGCCCAGCGCTTGTTCGCGGCCATCGACGCGCGGCCCAGGATCGTCAACCGCCCGGGCGCGGAACCCTTGGCGGCGAAAGGCGGCGCGGTGACATTCCGTGCGGTGGACTTTGCCTATCACGCCGATGCGGGACCTATTCTGTCGCAAGTCAGCCTCGATATTCCCGCCGGTCAAAAAGTGGCGCTGGTAGGCCCGTCGGGCGCCGGCAAGAGCACGATTTTCAATCTGGTGCTGCGTTTCTACGACGCCGACAGCGGCGCGATCCTCATAGACGGTCAGGATATCCGGGCCGTGACGCTGGAAAGTTTGCGCGCAGCCATCGCGGTGGTTGCCCAGGAAGCGGTGCTGTTCGACGAAAGCATCGCCGACAATATCGCCCTGGGCAAACCGGGCGCGTCCCTGGGCGAGATCAAGACAGCAGCGAAGAACGCCGCGGCCCATGATTTCATCCAGGCCTTGCCGGAAGGCTATGACACCAAGGTGGGCGAAGGCGGACTGAAATTGTCCGGCGGCCAGCGCCAGCGCATCGCCATCGCCCGCGCCATGCTGCGCAATGCGCCGATTCTGCTGCTGGATGAAGCGACCAGCGCACTGGATAGCGAATCCGAGCGCCAAGTGCAGGAAGCCTTGACGCGGCTGATGAAAGGGCGCACCACCATCGTTATCGCCCATCGGCTCACCACCGTGGTGGACGCGGACCGTATCTATGTGCTGGAACGCGGCCGCGTGGCGCAGGCGGGAACCCATGCCGAACTGATGGCGGCGGACGGGCTCTATGCCAATCTCTACCGCCACAATCTCGAAGAGGGGCGCGGATGATGCGCGCGCCCTTGGGTCTTCTGGGTTGGCGGCTTTTGACGGGCGCGTTGGCACCCGCCGCGCCGCTATTGCTTCGCCAGCGCGCGGCGCGCGGCAAGGAAGATTGGACGCGGCTGAATGAACGGCTGGGTGTGGCCGGCCTGGCCCGCCCCCCGGGGCGCGTGATCTGGATTCACGGCGCCAGCGTGGGCGAAAGCCTCTCGGCCTTGCCGCTGATCGAAAAATTGCAGGAAAATGCCTCGGTGTTGGTCACCAGCGGCACCGTTACCAGCGCGGCGATGATGGGCCAAAGATTGCCCAAGGGGGCTTTGCACCAATTTGTGCCGCTGGACACGCCCGGCGCGGCGGCGCGCTTTCTGGATTATTGGAAGCCCGATGCCGGATTGTTCGTGGAATCCGATCTGTGGCCAAACCTGATCACGGCGGCGGCGGCCCGCGGCGTGAAGCTTGCCCTGATCAATGCCCGCATTTCGGCGCGCTCGGCGGAACGCTGGGGCTGGGCCAGAAAAAGCGGCGCGGCGATCCTGGCGGCGTTCGACATGGTGCTGGCC
>DATEEB010000165.1:0-10775 GCA_035281345.1 Rhizomicrobium sp.
ATGACCGGCTCGCAATCGAGCTTGGCGATATTGAGATGCGAGGCGGTGGGACGCATGAGAACCCGCACATGCATCCCACGCGCCACCAGGGCGCGCGCCACGGCCGAGCCGACGAAACCCGATGCTCCAGTGACCAGGGCGATGTCACTCATCGAGGCTCACCACCGCCCGCCGCTCGCCCAAGCTCGCGGCGCTCGCCGCTCTCGCAGGTCCGCTGGACCTGCTCGTCCGCTCCGCGAAACGCGGCTCGCCCTTCGACAGCCTGCCAATACAGCAGCGCCGGCACGCCCAGCACGATCTCGCGCGCCCGCTTGAGCAGCGACACCGCCACGCCCATTTCGGCGGGCAAGCCGAACAAAGGGGCCAGCATGGCATAGCCCCATTCCTGCACCCCAATGGCGGCGGGAACGGGCGCGGCAATGCTGCGCAAGGTGCACAGCAAGGCTTCCAGCGCGATGGCGTTCAGCAAGCTGATCTCCCCCCCCACCAGCCGGAAGGCGATATAGGTGCCCCCACCCGCGCCGATCCAGGCCACCAGATGCCAAGCCGCCGAAACCGCCAGCCGGCTGCGGGAAGCATAAAGCTCATGCATGGCGGCGTGGAAGGACACACCTTGCTTGACTTGGGGAAAGAAGCGGCCGGCAATTCTTTCCGCAAGACCGGCGCCTTTCTTTTGCAGGACGATCAACAGCGCAATTCCCGGCACCGCCAGCAGCAGCACCGCCAGCATTGCCTGGATCAGCGGCCCGGAGCCTTCCAGATGGCGGAATTGGGTAAAGCCCATGCCCAGCCCAAAGGCCAGAAAGACCACTTGCGCCATCGCCTCGGTGGTGGCGTCGGCCGCAACCGAGGCCGCGGCATAGGCCCGGTTCATGCCCTTCAAGACCATCAGCCGCGCCGCCGCCACCATGCCGCCCACCGGCGAGAAGGGCGAAATCTCGGCGATGGAATCGCGCACCAGCCGAGCAATGTAGAGATCGAACAAGGAACGGCGCTGCGCCGGCGGCAGGAGATATTGCCAGGCCCAGGTCAGGGGGACGAAGACCATAAGCGCGTAAAGGCAAAGCAGCGCCAGGCCGCCGAACCCGGCGCGGGCGACCGCCGCGAAAACCGGATCAAAACCGATCGACCAAACCAGATAGACAACCGCCACCAGGCCAGCCAGCAGCGCGACAGCCACGCCGATCTTGGGAGCCCATTTCATGAGCATGTTTTTCTTAATTGGAAGCGCCTGCGCCGCAGGGATTTTGTGACGTGGGCAGGAGAAGGGCGAAGGCCGTATCGGCAATACGGTCGAGCCCTTCGACGAACCCACGGCGCAAAAGACCGCGGCCCTTCAGGTTGTCGTCCGGCGGGCGCCCGCGGTGTCGCCGCGCTCGACCGTATTGCCGATACGCTCGTCGCGGTCGATACGCTGTCGCTACCGACCCTGGCGGATCGCCTCGCCGGACGACAACGCAGGCTGCTTCCAATTAAGAAAAACATGCTCTAGGCCGGTAAGGGCTTGGCGCGGAAGCTCCACAGGCGCATGGCGCCCAGCGCGGTTTCCGCCAACTGGGGCAGGAAGCTGGGACGCAGCAATTCCTTGTCGAAGGCGCCCATGCGGCGGCGGTTCTCGGAATAGCAATCCTCCAGAAAGCGGCGGAAGGTAAAGCCGTCCAGGAACACGCTGGCTTGGGTGGCGGTGAATTCCTTGCCGTCGTTCAAATCCTTGCCGCGCTTGGCGGTGCCGATCATGCGGCCCAGGGCGCGCATATAATAGCGAAAATCGGTCAAGGGCAGCGCCAACCGGGCCAGGAACCCCTTTTGCGCCTGGTTGTAAGCCATCCAGTTGACGAAGAAGACGATATGACGCGTCTCCTCATACATCAGGGTTTCGAAGATGGTGAACATCTCCTTGGGCAGGAATTGCGATTGCATGGCGATCTTGAAAACGCCGAAACCCAGGAAGGAATCCATGCATTCGCCGAATCCGAAATCCTTGAAGCGGGTTTCGACATTGTCGCTGACATCTTCCAAGGGACGTTCGGCGGCATCGATGCCGTATTTGTCGATCATCACCCGGATCAGCTTGGCATGGCGGGCTTCCTCGAAGCCTTGCAAGGCCACGGCTTCCTTCATCACCGGGTCCTGGATGGTCTTGACGAATTCCGCCACGATCGCGCCCGCGCGGCGCTCGGTGTAAAAAACTTCTTCCCAAAAGGGTACGGATTTCAGCCGTTGCAGCGCCGCTTCGTCCAGATCCGGCCAAGGCAACGTGTCCGGATCGAATTCGGTATAAGTCTGCATGAAATGGCGGCAAAATGTGTCGCGGTGCTCCGGCGATCCGATCTTCATCACGCAGCTTTCTTGGCTTTTGGGCCGATAAATTTCAAGGCAAGGCGCGCCATGAAAGGCACAAAGCGCGGGCGCTTGAGGCGGTTGTCATAAGGCTTGAGCCGCCGGTCATTCTCGGCCAGGCAGGTGGCGATCAGTTCACCGACATCGATATCCGATCCCAACTGTTCGGCCCCGCTGAGAGTGAAGTTGTTGTCCTGCTGGCCATTGGAGACGTCGGACGCGATGCCCATGCGTTCATAGATCAAAAACAGCCAGACCGCGAAAACCTTGAGTTCGAAATAGGGCCTGCGCCACCAAGCCATGTTGCGGCGATGCCAGGCGACCCAGTTGACGAAAAACAGGATGTGGCGCGCTTCCTCATTTACGACGGGATCGAAGGTTTGGACCAGTTCCGGCGGAAAGTAGCCGGTATCCTTGGCGGCCTTGAACAGACCGAAGGCGAAAAAGGAATCGATGCACTCGCTATAGCCGGTGACCATGAAGGCCCATTCTGGATCCTTGGGCTTTTCATAGACCGGCTCGGGCGCCAGCTTGATGCCATAGGCCGTAACCAGATTGGCCAGCACATGGCGGTGACGGCGTTCCTCGAAGCCGTTCAGCTCGATCGCCTTGCGCAGCAGGGCGTCCGGCACGCCTTCGGCATAGGTGCAGACATTCAGCCCGGCGCGGTTTTCGGTCTGGACCGCGATGTCCCAGATGGGCAGCGCGGTGATGCGCTTCTCGGCTTCCTCGCCCAGCTTGGGCCAGTCCAGCACCGCCGGCTTGTAGGGGTCATGGGTATCCAGCAGGGTCTTGCAGAACAGCCGCTTATGTTCGTCGCTGCCGAACTTGATCGGCCCGTCACCGGGCCACAGGCCGGTGTCGCGGGTCAGGTCGGGCGGAATGGCGAAAGCGTGGCTCACAAGCGCTCCTGTGTGGCTATTGCATTACCCTTTTGGGGCCCTCAATTGAACCGCAAAATGCGCACCGGGGTCATTGATCTAAATCATTGAATCTGTTGGGTCAAAAAGTCGTCAAAGCCGCCGGTCCGGATGGCGTTTGCCGCCAAATGATCGGGCAAGGCTGGGTCGGTCAGAGCGGCCAGTTCCCCGGCATATTGATAACCAGGGGCCGATCCGGGATAGGGCCCAGTGGCGGGATGCAGGTAAATCTCGCTCAGGCCCTCCGGCAACTGCTCGATAAGCCCCTTCAGGCGCGTCTGTGTCATGGCGCCCGACCAGGCCAGGCCGAAGACCTGATCGGGCGAGGCGATCCCCGCCCGGCGGAAGCGGCGGCGCAAGCTGTGCGCGAAAGGCGCGGTCAGTGCGGCAACGGCCGAAGCTTTGCGCGGCTCGATCCGGCCCAGCACACTTTGCGGTTCCAGCGGCACTCGCGCGCCTTTCACGCCATGGGCTTTTGCGATGTTCACCATCAGGGAGGCAATGGTGGGATGGAGATGAAAATGCTTGTGCGCATTGACATGATCCAGTGTCAGGCCGGTGGCGGCAAAGGCCGCGAACTGGGCCTCGATTTCCGCCGCAAGCTGGGCGCGCACCTTGGGCAAAAAAAACATCGCCGCGCCGGCACGCGCCATGTCGGTGCGGAAATACCCGCTGGAATTCACCAGATCGGGCACCGCCTTCGCAGGCAACACCGGTTTGCCCTCGACCAGCACCAGATGCAGCCCGACGCGCAGCTTTGGCATGGTCTTGGCGCGAGCCACCGCGTCACGGGCGGCCGCGCCCGCCACCATCAGACTGGCGGCAGAGAGAATACCGTTTCGATGGGCGCGCTCGACCGCTTCATTGACCTCGACGGCTGCGCCGAAATCGTCCGCTGTGACGATGAGATTTTTCATTTCCAATCCCCCCTCCCCTCGCGGGAGGGGGCGAGACGATTGCGCGAAGCGCAAGCGGATCGGGGGAGGGGGAATGCGGCAAGATACCCCTCCCCCAAATGTTTTTTGCTTCGCGCAAAACATTTGCCCCCTCCCGCAAGGGGAGGGGGAAGAATGGCACTCACGAAACGATCATGTCTTCGCGGTTCTTGAGGAACTGGAAGAACTCCACGCCCTCGCGCAGGCGGCGCACCAGCATGTCGCGCGAGGTCAGCATTTCCTTGACGATCTCCATGATCTTGGAGGGGCGGAAATAGAACTTCTTGTAGAAGTCCTCGACCGAGTCGAAGATTTCGGTGTGGCCCAGATGCGGATAATTCAACGGCGCGATCTGGGTGCCGTCGTCGGTCAACAGATCGACATCGCTGGCGAACCAGCCATTTTCCTTGGCCTGCTTGTAGAGGAATGTGCCCGGATAGGGCGCGGCCAGCGATACCTGGATGGTGTGCGGATTGACTTCCTTGGCGAAACGCAGGGTTTCCTGGATGGTTTCGCGGGTCTCGCCCGGCAAGCCCAAAATAAAGGTGCCGTGCACCACAATGCCCAGCTCGCGGCAGTCCCGGGAAAAACGCTTGGCGACGTCGACCAACAGGCCCTTCTTGATATTGTGCAGGATCTGCTGGTTGCCGGATTCATAACCGACCAAGAGCAGGCGCAAGCCATTGGCCTTCATCACTTCCAAGGTCTTGCGCGGCACATTGGCCTTGGCATTGCACGACCACACCACCTTCAGCGGACCCAGCGCCTTAGCGAGTTCCTCCACCCGGTCGTGGTTGTCGGTCAGGGTGTCATCGTCAAAGAAGATTTCCTTCACCTCGGGGAAATTCTCTTTCACATACTTCACGTCCTGCACCACCCGGTCGGTGGACATGAAGCGGTATTTGTGCCCGCCGATGGTCTGCGGCCACAGGCAGAAGGTGCAGCGCGACTTGCAGCCGCGGCCCGTATACCAGGACATGTAGGGATGCAGCAGATAGCCGCCGAAATACTTCTTCACATCGAGCTGCTTGTAGAACGGCAGCACCGAGGGCAGCTTGTCCATATCGACCAGGATTTCGCGCTCCGGGTTGGAAACGATCTCTCCCGAGGCATTGCGGTAGGTCAGGCCCTTGATGGTGGACCAGTCCGCGCCGCTCGCCAGTTCCTGAATGGTGAAGTCGTATTCGTTGCGGGCGACGAAATCGAGTTCCGGGCAGGCCTGCATGCTCTCAACCGGCTCGACCGCCACCTTGGCGCCGATGAAGCCGATCTTGGCGGTGGGATTGATGGCTCTGACCAGACCGGCGGTCTTGATGTCGGACTTGAAGCTGGGCGTGGAGGTATGGATGACGATCAGCTCATGCGCCTTCACATCCTCCTCAATGTCCTTGAAAGACAGGTTGTGCGGCGGCGCGTCGATCAAGCGCGAGCCCGGCACCATCGCGGCCGCCTGGGCCAGCCAGGTGGGAAACCAGAAGCTCTTCACTTCCCGCTTCATCTGGTAACGCGCACCGGCGCCGCCATCATAGCCGTCGAAGGACGGGGCCTGAAGGAAAAGGGATTTCATCATCGTCATAACCTCTTGCCCGAAAACCGCGGGCACGTTTGGAACTTTTGCGCCTAAACCCGGGACATCGCGCCGGAAGGCTCTACCGCAAAGTGCGTCCCGCGCCAATGCACGGTTTCGCCGAACAGCGAAGCCACGAACACCGCAAAGCTTAACAGATCGCGGAGCGGCACCAGCCAATAGGGCCCGGCATAGGTGCCGAAAAGCCCGTCAATCCGGGCCTTCAGATACAGCCGCGTCAGCAGAGCCAAAATCAGGATGCTCAGGCTGACAGCGTTAAAATCCAGCAGGAACGCGCTCATCAGGGCAAAAGCAAAGCCATGGGTGACAAGACTGCCCAGATGGCCGGCCGGGTTGACCAGACGGATGGTGCGGGTCCAGCGCAGCTCATGGCGGAACAGTTCCAGCGCGCTGTTCTCGGCTGCGGTATGGCCAACCCCCATGGCGGGAATGGCCAAGACATAGCCCTTGCTGCGCACCGCACGGCCCATCTCGTAATCGTCCGCCAGTTGGTCGGCGAAAGCTTGAAAGCCACCAGCCTCTTCCAGGGTCTGACGCTTAAGAGCGATGGTGGAGCCGAAGCACGGCGCCGCCAACCCCAGCGACATGCCCAGCACCGCATTGGGCAGAAAGGCGTAAGAGGTGCCCATCGCCGCCAATGCAGACCAAAGTCTGTGGCCGTCCTTGGCCGGTTCGCCCGTGTAAAGACAGGTGACGATGCCCACGCCGGGACGCGCCAAAGCCGCAGTGACTTGCGACAGCCAGCCCGGACCCACGGCAATATCGCTATCCGACAAGATCAGCGTGTCATGCCGCGCAAAAGGCAGCATATTGATCAGATTGGAGACCTTGGCATTGGCGCCATACTGCGCGGCCTTCACCACGACCATGGTATCGCGCTGCGGATATTTGGCCTGCAGGGCGCGCACCACCGCCACCGCGGGATCGGTCTCGTCGCGCACGCCGAACAGAATCTGCACCGCTCCGGCATAGTCCTGGGTGAAAAAGGTTTCCAGGTTGCGCGCCAAATCCGGCTCGCCCTGATGCAGCGGTTTGAAAATGGTCACGGCAGGACTTTGGCTGCCGAAATTTTGCGGCTGGCGCATGAAGCGGCCAACCAGGACCGCCGCCAGCAGGGCATAGGCTGTGCCGATCACCGCGACAGCTCCCAGGCCCCAACCGGCATATACAAAAAGCGACTGCATACCCACGTTCTAGAGCCCCCCACTCCCAGATACTTATTAGACCATCGTTCTTCGAGGGGGAAAGGCCCGGTCGGTGACATTTTACGACAATTGGAAATTCTGTCGCAATTTTTCCAAGTCACTGATAACAATGGATATAATTTAGAATTTGGCGGCCTTTTTTGCGCTGCTCTAAGACGCGCGCCGCCGAGTGTGAACGGCTTTGGATGCCGCATGCCGCCCCTTGGCTGCCGCCACCAGGGTCAGCCAGTTGCCGATCAAGCGCACCGCATGAGACCGCCAGATGTGCAGGGGCAAGGCCGCCCGGACCAGCTCCTGATGACGTGACAGGCTGGCATCTTTGGCGATCTGCGCCAGCCTGTGTTCGGTGGCCCGGTCGAAATACCGTTCGGGAATAGCGGGGCGCTGTTTTGTCTGGCCCTTCAGAAAGCGCTCCATGTCATCCAGATACGCCAGGCCCAATGTGCCCGGATCATATTCGGGATGGCCCTGCAAAAAAACAAAACGGCTTTGACCGGCGGGCTCACGGGTGAAGATATCGACCTGATCTTCGCTCAGCCGTGTCAGCACCCGGTAGCCCTTGGCCGCAAGATCGTTTTCGGCAATGTCGAAGCGGCGCGCATGCGGCATCGCCAGGGTCTTGGGCATGTTGAAAAACAGAGAATCATCCTCGGCCTGGTGCGTATCGAAGACCCCGGACAATTTCCGCGGCAAAGGCCGGCCGGCAATAGCGTCCAGATGCAGCACAGCGGCCTCGGCGGCGGCGCCGGAAAACAGGGTGGAGAGGGTGTTGGCTTGTGCCCAATCCACCAAATGGCCGAATTCCTTCCAAAACGGCTCCTGATGGAGAGCGGTCTTGCTCCGCTGCGCACCCGTGACAATCAGGGCATTCATCTGGGCGGCTTCCAGAAAATTGGCGTCGTCGTAGAAACCGTCCATGCGCGCGCGCGCCAGGTCCCCGCGCGGGATGGAGCGCAGGGAAAAAAGCCGCAAGCGCACATCCAGCGAACCCGACGCCTCCTTCAACAGCCGCGCGAATTGCAGCTCGGTGGCGCGCAAAGTCCCATCCGGCATGTTGTTGACAAGGCCGATATGGATAGCGGCCTGGCTGCGGCTGCCGCCCAGAGCAAATTGCTCGACCCGGTTCATGACGTCACCCGATCGCGGACACGCGCCGCGGCAAGCGCGGCCATCCTTGCGAGGCGTGCGGAAAATGTGTCGCGCATAAAATCTCAAAACAGATCGACAGGACGGCAATCTAGGAATGGTGGATTAACAAAGTATCCGCGCAATCCCAGACCCAAGGGCGCTATGGGGTTAACGCCGCATCAGTTTTGAAAACTGCCGGTGGATGGCGCAGCTTCAAAGGCGTTTCAAATTGGAACGCGCGCGCGACCGCATGCACATTCGACCGGTTAGGCACGGATCAATTCCGGCCGGATGCGCCGATGAATCCGGCGCTCGGGCAAGGGCGGCAGCCGCACCGCATAGCGGATTTCCGTTCCGATGATGTGCATCGCCTCATGCGCATAGGGAATCATGCGGGGCATGCAATAAAAATGATGGATCATGCCGGGATGGCAGCGGCCATGCACGGGCACGCCGAAACCGCCCAATCTCTGGGCATAGTCCTCACCTTCCTCGCTGAAGGGATCGAACTGGGCGGTGTGAATAAAGGCGGGCGGCAGGCCGGCAAATTCCTCGGCGCGCAACGGCGACAGGCGCAAATCGGTCCGTTCGCAATCGGCCGGAACATACAATTCCAGATCGCGGCACAAGGTTGCGCTGTCCAGAAAGTACCCCTCGGCCAGTTCTCGACGGGCCAGGGATTGGCCATGCACATCCAGGATCGGACACAGAAGCAGCTGAAAGGCGATCGCCACGCTGCTGGCGTCCCGGGCCAGACGGCACAGGGTGGCAGCCAGATTGCCGCCGGCACCGTCGCCCGCCACGCCCAGCCGTTCAAGATCCACGCCGAAAACCTTGGGATGACGCGTCACATGATTGAGCACAGCGACGGCGTCGGACAAGCCGAAGGGAAAGGGGTGTTCCGGCGCCAACCGATAATCCACGGCGATCACCCGGCAACCGGTCTGGTTGCATAGCCGCCGGCAAAGCCCATCGTGACTTTCCAGGTCTCCCGCAACCCATCCGCCGCCGTGGAAAAACAGGATACCGGGCAAAAGGCGCGACGGCTCGCCCAGGGGGGAATAAACGCGCAAGCTGATATGGCCGTCATGCACGTCCATCAGATGATCGCGCACCCCGCCGATCGCCTCCATGCCAGGCGGGTCCGCGATGTCGGCCAGACTGCGCAGCGCTTCGCGGCGTTCCTCGACATCGTTGTAGCGGCCGCGACTATGGCCGGCCGCAACAAGCATTTCGAGCAAAAGACAGGCATGACGGTCCAGTGGCATGGGTCTTCCTGTAGGACGCCATCATGGCCCTCGCAATCATTCTAACGCGCGGCAGTAAAGCATTGGTTGAACCGATGCGATGCGGAAAAGACGGAAATTCCACGTACGGTTTAACGCGCCGCTTACCACGTTCTTTCGCCTTCATGCTTGCTTCAGAATCCACGCCTAGACTAGGCGGCCAATGCGAACCGAAGTTTCGCCATGACGCTTGAACTGCAGCAAATAGACCGGGTCCGCTGCCGCCCGATTGCCGAAGGCGATCTGGAAGACCTGGCCGGCCTTCTGACCTGCGGCTTTGCGCGCACCAACAGGGATTATTGGCTGCGCGGCTTCGCCCGCTGGAAAAGCCTGCCGGCGATCGCGGACATGCCGCGTTTTGGCTATGTCCTTGACAGCGAATTCGGGCCGGTGGGCGCCATCCTGCTGATTTCGTCGATGCGCGGCGGCCGGATCGTCTGCAACCTGTCCAGCTGCTTTGTACAGCCGCAATGGCAAAGCCATGTCAATCTGCTGCTCTCCACCGCAACCAAGCACAAGCATGTCACCTACCTGAACACCTCTCCACCGCCGCACAGCTGGCGTACGCTGCAAGCCCAGGGCTTCATGCCTTACAATTTCGGCCGCAGCATTCTCTGTGCCCTGCCCGGCCGCGGCACGGTCAGCGACAACATTCCCGATGATCTTGCGGAGGCTGCGCTGCTGCGCGACCACCGCGCCATGGGCTGGATCAGCCTGACCGTGGAAAAGGACGGGCTGGTTTCGCCCTTTGTGTTCAGGCCCGCTTGCCTGGACAAACCCCATATTCCTGTTCTGGACGTGATGTTCTGCCGCGGCGCGGAGGATCTCACCCGCTGCGCGCCGGCCTTGGCCAGGCATTTCCTGCCGCGCGGGCGGCTGGGCTTTTTGATTGATGGTGACACCCAGGCTCTGCTATCGCACTATGCCGAAGGCAGGGAGCCGCGCTATTTCAAAGGGCCGCATCGCCCGCGCCTGGGTGACCTTGCCTATACCGAGAAAGCCTTGTTTGGATGACCGTTCACGCCCCAGTCGCCACTCGCACCGCCGCTCAGGTGCTGGTGGATCAGTTGCGCCTTCAAGGCGTATCCCGGATTTTCTGCGTGCCGGGAGAATCCTATCTGCCCGTGCTCGACGCGCTGGTTGACAGCGGCATTGCTGTCACTGTTTGCCGCAACGAAGGCGGCGCCTCCATGATGGCGGAAGCCTGGGGCAAACAGACCGGACGCCCCGGCATCTGTTTTGTCACCCGTGGTCCCGGCGCCACCAATGCATCTGGCGGCATTCATATCGCCCAGCAGGATGCCACTCCCATGATCCTGTTCGTGGGCCAAGTGGAGCGGGAGCATCGCGGCCGCGAAGCCTTTCAAGAGATG
>DATEEB010000166.1:0-4475 GCA_035281345.1 Rhizomicrobium sp.
CTGGGGGACTAGGATTCGAACCTAGACAACCAGAGTCAGAGTCTGGGGTCCTACCGTTAGACGATCCCCCAATCGGGCCCTCACCCGGCGGGACCGCCCCTTTAGACCAGCCGCCAACCCCTTGCAAGGACGGGTTTTCGCCTCAGTTTTGCTCCCGCATCCCGGATCGGCCCGTGCTAGTTTCCCTCCGGCGGCGCAAGGCCGCCACGGGGCGCCATGCACGAACATCACCCTTCACCAGGCCAAAACCAAGCTCAAAATGGGCCTTTTCTGGCTGTTCTGGACCTGGGCACCAACAATTGCCGGCTCCTGATCGCCGCGCCCGGCCAGGGCCGCAATGGAGGGTTCCGGATAGTGGACTCCTTTTCGCGGATCGTGCGTCTGGGCGAGGGGGTCGGCCAGACCGGCCTTTTGTCTGACGCCGCCATGGAACGGACCATCGCGGCGCTGAAGATTTGCGCGGACCGCATCGCCAAGCATGATGCGCGGCATGTGCGGGCGGTGGCCACTCAAGCGGCCCGGCTGGCGGGCAATGCGGGCACCTTGATAAGGCGCGTGCGCGAAACGACCGGCCTGGAGTTGGAGGTGATCTCGGCAGAGGAGGAAGCCGACTTGGCGGCCGAGGGATGCGCCCCACTGATGGGACGAAAATACGAAGGCGCGCTGGTGTTCGACATTGGCGGCGGTTCCACCGAGATCATCTGGCTGCAAAAGACGCCGCAGGGCCCGCAAAAGAAACGCGCGGCGTCCATTCCGGTGGGCGTTGTCAGCCTGGCGGAAAGCTATGGTGCGGCCTCGACCAGCCGCGAAGGGTTCGCGCGCATGCGCGCGGAGTTGATGGCGCGCTTTGCCGTTCTGGCGCGCGACATGGGCGATGGTTTCGACAGCCGCCGCTATCATCTGCTGGGCACCTCCGGCACCGTGACCACGCTGGCGGCCATTGCGCTCAAATTGCCGCGCTACAACCGCAGCAAGGTGGATGGCAGCTGGCACGAAACCGCGCATATGCTGCGGGTCGTGGACCGGCTATTGGGACAGGACACTGAGGCGCTCGCCAAAATCGGCAGCATCGGCGTAGAGCGTGCCGATCTGATGTTGCCGGGTTGCGCCATTTTTTCCGCGATTTGCTCGCTATGGCCATCGCCTATGCTGCGGGTTGCGGACCGAGGTTTGCGCGAAGGCATGTTGCGCCGGTTGGGACGCGGCTTGACATGAAGCAGGGCGATGCATCCGGGCGCGGCCGTGAGCGCGCGAAGGTGAAAAAGGACCGCGGCCGTACCAGTTCGTCCCGCGCCTGGCTCGAGCGCCAGTTGAACGATCCCTATGTCGCGGCGGCGCGCTCCGCGGGTTACCGCAGCCGTGCCGCCTTCAAGCTGCTCGAACTGAACGGAAAATTCTGCTTCTTAAAAAAGGGCGCGCGGGTCCTGGACTTGGGCGCGGCGCCCGGCGGTTGGAGCCAGGTGGCGGCCAATGCGGGCGCCACGGTGGTCGCCGCCGATGTGTTGGAGATGGAACCGATAGCCGGGGTGACGTTTTTCCAAGCCGATTTGACCGAACCGCACGTGCCTGCTGTTTTGGAAGAGGCGTTGAACGGTCCTGCCGACATCGTGTTGACCGATATGGCGGCGCCGACCACCGGCCATCGCGCCACCGACCATATCCGCACCATCGCATTGGTGGAGATCGCTCTGGAAGTCGCCTTGGGCGTGCTCAAGCCTGGCGGCGTCTTTGTCGGCAAGGTGTTTCAAGGCGGTTCGTCCAACGCTTTGCTGACGCGGCTGAAAAAATCCTTTCGTGACGTCCGCCATGTCAAACCACCCGCCAGCCGCGCGGAGTCGGTTGAGCTGTATGTGGTGGCGCTTGGTTTTAAGGGAAAAGCTTAAAGCCCCGGCCAAAAGCCCCGGCCATGAGGCCGGGGCTTTTGTTCATTGTCTCTGGTTTAGCGGACGTGCTTGAGGCTGATCGAACCAATACCGGCCGCCACATTCAGACCGGTCGAGCCTTCCACACTGACGGGCTGCAAGGCGACGGATTTGTCCAGGCCGCCGATCAGCACATTGGCGCCGACCCCGACGCCGACATTGGCTTGGGCGCTGGCGCCGGCATATTCGCCTTCGATGGCGCCGGGACGAACATCAGAGGTCGGTGCGAACACCGCCCAGACCAGTTTGCCCTTGCCGGTATAGCCGACATCCACGCCCCATTTGGAAATGGTGCCGGCATAGTGCTCCGCCCTGGCCTTGGTAGGCTCATAGGAGCAACGCAAGTCCTTGCTGGAGCCGAACACAAAGCCCATGCCGCTGGCGACATCGCAGGTTAGGGTGCCAACCTTGACGCCGGCTGGCGCGGCATAGGCCGCATGGGAAAGGGCAAGAGTGGAAACCGCAACCGCTGTGAGCATCAATCTCTTCATGGCTTTACTCCTGGGCACAAAAGGGGGACTCGGCGCAATTGCCGGTCGTCCCCGCTACAACGTTCGCCGCACAAGCCGGTTCCCGGGAAAAGCAGAAAACCCTTGTTTTATAAGCCTTTAGTCCATCATGTTCCGAGGCACTTGCGAAAAGGGGGAGGCGCTGATACAGGCTCGGCGCTCCATAGGGAGCGCTCCTTATTATGACCAGCCCCTCTTCTGAAGATAGGGCCATCCGCGAGGCCTTGACCTTCGACGATGTGTTGCTGGTGCCCGGCGCTTCCGAAGTTCTTCCCGCCCAAGTCGATACCCGCACCCGTCTCACCAAGACGGTGGAACTGGGCATTCCGCTGGTGTCGGCAGCGATGGATACGGTGACCGAAGCCGGTTTGGCGATCGCCATGGCTCAGGCTGGCGGCATGGGCGTGATCCATAAGAATCTGGATATCCAGGAACAGGCCGAGCAGGTGCGCCGCGTGAAGCGGTTCGAAAGCGGCATGGTGGTCAATCCCGTCACCATCGGACCCCATGTGACTTTGGCCGAGGCCAAGGCGGTGATGGAGCGGCATCGGATTTCCGGCGTGCCGGTGGTGGAAAATCCGGATTCGAAAGGCGCGGGCAAGCTGGTAGGCATCCTGACCAACCGCGATGTGCGTTTCGCCGCCGATCCGCGCCAGAAAGTTTCCGAGTTGATGACCAAGGACAGGCTGGTCACGGTACGTGAAGGGGTGCAGCCGGACGAAGCCAAGCGTCTGCTGCATCAGCATCGCATCGAAAAGATCATCGTGGTGGATGACGCTTATCGTTGCGTCGGGCTGATCACCGTCAAGGACATCGAGAAAGCGCAGAAATACCCCAACAGCTGCAAGGACGAACGTGGCCGCTTGCGTGTCGCCGCCGCCACCGGGGTTGGCGAGGACGGTTATGCGCGCGCCATGGCGCTGCTCGAGGCGGAATGCGATGTGATTGTGGTGGACACCGCCCATGGCCACTCCAAAGGCGTGCTGGACGCCATTACCCGCATCAAAAAGGCCAGCAATTATATTCAAGTGGCGGGCGGCAATATCGCCACCGCCGAGGCCGCCAAGGCGCTGATCGATGCGGGCGCCGATGCCATCAAGGTGGGTATAGGCCCGGGCTCGATCTGCACCACCCGCATTGTCGCGGGCGTTGGCGTGCCGCAATTGACGGCGATCATGGATGCGGTGAGCGTGGCGCGCGACGCGGGCGTGCCGGTGATCGGCGATGGCGGCATCAAATATTCCGGCGACCTGGCCAAGGCGTTGGCGGCGGGGGCTGATGTGGCGATGGTGGGTTCGCTGCTCGCGGGCACCGAAGAATCGCCGGGCGATGTGTTCCTCTATCAGGGCCGTTCCTACAAGGGTTATCGCGGCATGGGCAGCGTGGGCGCGATGGCGCGCGGCTCCGCCGACCGCTATTTCCAGGCCGAAGTGCGCGATGCGCTCAAACTGGTGCCGGAAGGTGTGGAGGGACAAGTGGCCTATAAAGGCCCGGTGGCCGGCGTGGTGCATCAGATCATCGGCGGTTTGCGTGCCGCCATGGGCTATACCGGCTGCCGCACGATCGCGGAGTTTCATAGCAAGGCCAAATTCGTACGCATCACCGGCGCGGGCCTGCGCGAAAGCCATGTCCATGATGTCACCGTGACGCGCGAAGCGCCCAACTATCATCCCGGCGGGCAGTAAGATCCGGTGGACGGCATGTGGAAAACGGCCGTCCTGGCGTTATTCCTACTTTCATTGCCGTCTGGCACGGTTGCGCAAACCGTTCCCGATTGGGCTGAGATCGAATCCATCGAGGTGCGGGAGCGGCCCGGCCCGGCGCTCTGGCATTTGACGCGCGGCAGTTCCGAAGTCTGGATTCTGGGCATGGCCGGCGCCATGCCCAAGGATCTGGACTGGAACAAGGAATATCTCTCCGAACTGCTGGACGGCGCGCGCGCCATCCTGATGCCGCCCAAGGCCGATATCGCCTTGACGGACATCGCCTGGTTTCTGATCCGGCATGGCAGCAAGCTCAGCCTGCCGCGCGGCCAGACTTTGGA
>DATEEB010000167.1:0-3761 GCA_035281345.1 Rhizomicrobium sp.
AAGGTCACTCATGGTCAAATCCTGATGCTGGAAAGAAACTGGGAGAGATTGTCGGTTTCGTGATCGATGTCGCCGGAGGAAACCTCCGCCAGCGGGCCGTGCTTGCCCCAGGGCGCGTCGGTTTTCAACCATATCGTGGTCATGCCCAAGGCGCGCGCCGGGACCAGATTGCGGGCGATATCGTCGAACATGGCGGCCCGGCTACAGGCAAGACCGGCCGCCGCCGCCACATCGGCATAGGCCTTAGCTTGCGGCTTGGGGCGGAAATCCAGGGTCCGGATATCCCAGACATCGTCGAACAGTTGGGTCATGCCGATCCGTTCCAGAATGCGCGCGGCATGATCGCGGCAACCATTGGTGAAGACAAAGCGCCGCCCCGGCAATTTTGCGATGGCCTGTGTCAGGGCGGCATCGGGCTCCAGTCCCGAAAGATCGATGTCATGGACATAGTGCAGATAATCGTCCGGCTTTGCGCCATGCTCGCGCATCAAACCGTTCAAGGTGGTGCCATACTGGCGGTACAGGTCTTTTTGGCGGGCATAGGCGGCCTCGCGCGGCAGCTTCAAAAACGCCATGACATAGTCGGTCATGCGGGATTCGATCTGGGCGAAGATGCCGTTGTCGGCGCGGTATAGCGTGTTGTCCAGATCGAAAATCCAGCTATTCACATGCTGGAAATCCGGACCCAAATTCGTCACCCCCGGGGGCTGCCTTTTTACGATATCCGCGCTGTCCATGGGCGCAGAACATGGCGTGGCGCGGCCAGGGGCGCAAGCACCGTTAACGAATGTCCACCATGTCTATTTAAAGGCTGTTAAAGCGCTTTACGCCACACTGGCGGCGGGACCGGGGCGAAAAACTAGGGATCGGATGGACGAGAAATCTTCCGCGCAAGCTGCCACGTCCGGTTTGAACCCGCGCGACGCGCTCGATATTTTGGACATCCGCACCGGCAAGCCCGGCGGTTCGACCGAGCTGGCGCGCCGCACCGATGCCGGCGCCGATGTGCTGCATTATCTGGCCACCCACGGCGCGGCCGCCACCCGCGCGGCGGTGGCCGCCAATATCGCGGCGCCCGCCGTCACCAACCGGCTCTTGGCCGACGACGAATGCGAAGATGTGCGCGCCGAACTGGCGGTGAAAATCGCTCGGCTGATGCCGGGTCTTTCGGAACGCGAAAGCTCGCACATTGTGGCGCTGACGATCGAGACCCTGGAATGCCTGGCACGCGACGCCACCGTCAGAGTGCGCGCCATCCTGGCCGAGGAAATCAAATATCTGGACTGCATTCCGCGCGATATCGTGCTCAGGCTGGCGCATGATGTGGAAACGGCGGTTGCCGCGCCCATTCTGGAATATTCTCCGCTGCTTTCCGACGCCGACCTGATCGAGATCATCGCCTGCGGCCAGGTTGAAGAAGTTCTGGCGGTCATCGCCAAGCGAAAGCCGGTCAGCGAACCGGTCAGCGAACGGTTGGTCCAATCCCTGAACGTCCCGGCGGTGGCGGCCTTGCTGGTCAATGCCGACGCCAAGATCCGCAAGGACACGATGGACCGGATTATCGATCAGGCCGAGGAAATAAGCTCCTGGCACATGCCGTTGGCGCTGCGGGCGGACCTGTCGGCGCGCGCCGTCCGGCGCATCGGAAGCTTGGTCGGCGCCTCCATCCTGGAAAGGCTGGCGGCGCGGAACGATTTGTCGGACGCCACCCGCATCCATCTCAACCGCGAATTGCGGGCGCGCCTGGCGGAAACGCCGGTGGAAGCCGGCGGCGTTTCCGCCGCCGACGTGGTGGCTGCCGCCAAGAAGGACGGCCGCCTGGATAACGCGTTCGTGGAACAGGCGGCGCAATTGGGTCAACGCGAAATCGTCGTCGTGGCCCTGGCGCAGCTCGCCAATATCAGCGAGCAGGCGGTCAAGAAAATTCTCACCTCCGGCAACGCCAAGCCGCTGGTGGCGCTGGTGTGGCATACCCATCTTTCGATGCGCGCCGCCTTCAAGATCCAGACTTTCATCATGAAACTGCCGACGCGTTCGGTTCTGCCGGCGCGCGGCGGCGTCGGCTTTCCGCTCAGCAAGGAAGAGATGCGCTGGCATCTCAACTATTTCAACATCAACGCTTGATGCCGCCCCCGGAGCGTGGAGCGCGCTGGCATGGGTGGTTATTTGCGAAGGCCCGCCGGACCGATGGTGGCGATGTAGCCGTCGAGCCCCTTGGTCGGCGTCGCGGCGAACAAGGATTCCGCCAGTCCCCGCGCGGCGCAATTCTGCGCACCGCGAATTTCAAAAATCACGCTGGTGGTGCAGAATTTTTGGCTTCCCCCCACCAGCGTCCGGCCATTCTTTCTTTGCGCCAGAAGAAAAACCGTGTCGGTTTTCAGCGGCGCGGTCACGGCTTTGGCGCAGGAATGGGGCTCCACGGTCCACCAGCCGCGTGACACCGCCCGGCCGCCGTCCATCATCCCCAGCGCCACCAGCAAGGTGTCGCGCGATTCATTGCAAACCGTGTAACCGGACGGCGCGGTTTTCTTGCGGGCTTCGCGTTCCAGGGCGCTGAACAATTCGGCATTGCCGGCTTGCGCGGAAAACCGCATCCGCTTGCGAAAGTCCGCCAGCGCCGCGCCGGTGGCGGGATCGGGTTTTGCGTCCAGGCGGGCGATTTTATAGCCATTGTCCTTGAGCAGGCGCTTGACGCCCATCAGTTGTGCCTGCGCGGCGCTCATCGACGGCTGCTCGTCGAAATTCATCGTCCAGATGCTCTTGCCGCGATTGCCCAGCGCGGCAAAGGGCAAGGCGAAGGTATCCTCGGCCGTGCAATAGGGCTGGGTCACCGTCTGCTGAATCGCGAAATCGGCATCCTTGACACAGACCGGATAGGCGCCGCCCCAGGCGCGCGATGGGCCTGAATGGGCGATGCCGGAGCGGGCATAAACCAGATAGGTCTCGGCGGTCAGCGGTTCCTTGCGCGCCCGTTGGCATTCGCCCGGCGCGATGCGGGTCCAGCCCTGGGTTTGGCTGCGCGGCGATTGGATGGCCGATGTCGCGGCATATAGAATATAGCTGGTGCGGTTGCACAGGCTCAGCGCGGCATGGGCGGGCGAAAAAAGCGCGGCCGCCATCGCCAGGGCCAGCGCCGCCAGACAAGCCCGCATCATTCGGCGGTGATCAGCGTGCCTGCGCCATGCTCGGTAAAGAGTTCCAGCAGCAGCACATGGGGAATGCGCCCGTCCAGAATGACGGCGGCACGGACGCCGCCTTCCACCGCGTCAATCGCGGTTTGGATCTTGGGGATCATGCCGCCGGAAATCGTGCCGTTGGCGATCAGGGCGCGGGCCTCGCGCACCGACAGTTTGGAGATCAGCTTCTTGTCCTGGTCCAGCACGCCTTCGACATCGGTGAGCAGGATCAGGCGCTCGGCTTTGAGCGCGCAGGACACCGCGCCCGCCACCGTGTCGGCATTGATGTTGTAGGTCTCGCCCTTGCGGCCCACGCCGATGGGGGCAATCACCGGAATGGTCTCCGACTTCATGATAGAATGGAGTACTTCGGGATTGACCGTATCGGGCTCGCCGACAAATCCCAGGTCTACCGCTGTCTTCTGGCCGGTGGCGGGATCGGTCCGGGTCATCGCCAACTTGCGCGCGATCACCAGATTGCCGTCCTTGCCGGACAGGCCCACGGCGCGGCCGCCCGCGGCATTGATGCCGGTGACGATCTGCTTGTTGATGGAGCCTGTCAGCACCATCTCCACGATCTCCGCC
>DATEEB010000168.1:0-4217 GCA_035281345.1 Rhizomicrobium sp.
AAACAAAACCAGGTCGCAAAGGCCGTCGGGGAAGAACGGGATTATTGGCAGGCTCAGACCGAGCAGCGCATCGAAACCGAACGCCAGCGGTGGAAAACGGAAACCCTGGCGGTTTTGTCGGAAGCGGAAGCGCGCTGGAAAGCCGATGAGGCCAGCCGGTCGGTGGCGCTTTTGGCGGAAGGGCGTGCGCAAGCCGCGCGCGCGCTGGCAGACGCGTCGGAGAAATGCCGCACACTGGAATTGGCGTTGGAGGCTTCGCATGCCCAGGCGAAAAATACCGTGGCAGCCGGGGGGCCGGACGAGGCCGATGCGCAAGAGAATCTGACGCGGACACAGGCGCTGCTCGCCGAACGGGAGCTGGAACTCGCCATACAGCGCCGCGCCGCCGAGGAAGAGCGCGAGCGTGGGCGCCAGGGTCTTGAAACCGCGCTGGCCCAGGCGGCGGAGATTTGGAAAAAGCAAGAAGACGCGCGCTTCGCCGAACTGTCCGCCAAGTCTGCCGCCCAGGCGGAAGCCTTGGCGTCCGCCACATCCCGCGTCGAAGCCGCCGAGCTGGCATTGACGGAAGCCAAGAATGCCATGCCCGGCCGTTGGGACGATGCCTATGTCGATGGTCTGCGCCGGGATATTTCCACTTTGCGCACCACGCTGGTGAACCGGGAAGTGGAGTTGGGCCGGGTGCGAAAGGCGTTGGAGGAGACGCGTCCGCCCCGAATGCAAAATGCCCCAAGTCTGCCGGTGCAGGGCGGATTCCGCAAAGCCTTGGATATGGCTGCGGAGGAGGACACCGGCGCCAAACGGAGTCTTGTACGCGAATTCTTCATGGTGGTCTGCGTGGTCGCACCGGTATTTCTTTTCTATCCCTATCTTGAAGGTTACTTGCCGGACAATGTGCGGATCGCCGTCCACAGCATGACCGGCGGCCTGTTGGGCAATGTCACTTACGCGCCTCCGGTTCAGCTGGCCGTTGCCCCGCCGCCCCCGCCGGCCGTCAAGCGGCCGACGGCGATCGTAGCGCGTTCGGCGAATCTGCGCGCGATCCCGGCGGTCAAGGGGAGTGTGGTTGCAACCTTGGAGCGTGGCGCGCCGGTCGCTGTTCTGGGACAAAACGGAAATTGGACCGAGGTCGAAACACGGCCAGGTGACGCCAAGACAAAGGCGCTGCGAGGCTTTGTCTACAGCACCTACCTCAAAAACGAGGCATCGCCTGTTCGGCCCTGATCTTCTGGCCCAGATGCGGCGTTTCTTTTCGCGCGTTCGGTTGAAAAGTCCCGGAAAACCAAGGTTTTCGGGATGAATCGATAAAATTTTAAACAAATGCGCGCCATGCCGACGGCCAAATTTTTAGCCGCGCGGCCATAGCCTTTTTCCGAAAGCGGGGAAGGGCCATGAGCCGGCTTGCGGCATTTGTTGGCGTGTTTTTGTCGTTCGGCAATCTTTCGGCCTTTGCTGCGCCGGACGGCGATTTGGCGGCAATCCCGCAGTCCGCGCCCGCGCCCCGGATAGAGACCAGGATAGAGATAGGAGGCGATACACCGCCTCCTGCGGCCAACTTGTTTTTCATTTCCATGCCCGCGCCAAGAGCGGAGCCGGGAAGCGATGCGCGGCCGCCCTCCGGCTATATCGCTTTCTGCGAACGCAACCCGCGCGAATGCCAAGCGCCGCGCAACGAGCCTGGCCGGGTGCGTTTCACGCAAGAAATCTGGGCGACGCTGCAAAAGGTCAATCTGGTGGTGAATGGCGCGATCCGCCCGATGGACGACATCGATCACTACGCCACCAAGGAATACTGGACGGTGCCGGTCGATGGCGGGGGCGACTGCGAGGACTATGTGCTGGCCAAGCGCAAGATGCTGACATTGTTGGGGCTGCCCGCGTCGGCGCTGCGCATCACGGTGGCGCTGAACGAACGGCGCGTGCGCCATGCGGTGCTGATGGTTGTCACCGACCGCGGCGACTATGTGCTGGACAATGCGCAGGATGAAATCCTAAGCCCTGACAGGGTCGGCTATACCTGGCTCGAGCGTCAGGACTTTTCCAGTCGCACCGGCTGGATCGCGATGAACTGAATTCCCTGTCAGAAATTGCGCTGAATATTGAGGCCATATATCGCGCCATTGTTCAGGGCGCGGTGCTCCACCTGGTTCAAGGGCGCGCTGCCTCTTAACCCGCTATAGATTTCGCGGTCGCGGAAGGAGCCGCTTTGCGCCACGTTATCGGCAAATATCCGGAACGCCCATTCCGGAGCCGGCTTGTATTCCACAAAGGTGTCCAATTGCACGCCGCGATGGGTGTCTGTTACTTCGTTGATCCGGTAGGTCCGGCTATGGGCGTTCGTGCCGACATTAACGCCCAGCCTCAGATCATATTCCGGCAGATCGTAGGTGACATCTATTTCGGTGGCGAAAGGCTTGTCGCCGTCGATACGGCGCTTTTGACCGGTGGCGGGATCGCGGACCTCGGTGTACTGCAGCGTCATCTCGCCATTCACCGTCACGCCGCTCAGGCCTATTTCATCCAAGGGCAGAATCCAGTTGGCCGCCAGCATATCGCGGCGTCCGCCGCCGATATTGCCCACCGCATTGAAAAAACGTCCGCCGGAAAAGACCGGGATATTGTCCACCACATGGGAAATGAACTCCCGCCGCGCTTCCAAGGTCAGCGAAGCGCGCTGCCAGAACCGGTATTCCCAGGTCAATGACAGAAGCGTGGTGCGATCCGGTTCCAAGTTCTGATTGCCGGCGTTGATGACATTGCTGTTGAGCGAGGTCGAACTGGCAAAATCCTGGAAATCCAACTGTCCCACCACCCGCTCCGCCAAAAAGCGCAGTTCATGGCCTTCGGCCGGATTCCAGGTCGTCAGCCAGCGTGGTTTCAGGAAAGACAGATCCTTGACCGGATTGGTGCCGCCACGATGGGTCAGGGTGGATACTTCGTAGCGTGCGCCCATCTCGGTGACCAGAACGGGATTTATGCGCCAGGTGGCCGTGCTGAAAAATTCCGCGCGCCGTTCTTCCACCCGAAGATTGGAGGCCGGAAGAATGACGGGCGCGCCATTCTGGGTAAGCGTGTTGCGGCTGTGCAGAACATTGATGGCGCCCTCCACCCCGTTCTCCAACTGCCAATCTCCGGATTGGTATTGCCAGGCCAGCCGGCCTACATCCTCACGATGGGTGGAGCGGTCGCGGGAGATTTCGGTGTCGATAACCGTCATGGTCTGGCTGACCTCGTCCTGTTCCTCGACGCGATGCACCGCAAACAGATTGAGGGTGCCCCACGCTCCGATGGGGCGCTTATAGTCCAACCGCGCCTCGCCATTGCGAACCCGGCCGCTCTCCAACCCGGACGATGAGGCCGGGGCAGGGAAATAGATGTCCTCGCGGACAAGGGAATATTCCCGCTGTTGCTTCAGCACGGCGCCAAAGGCCATGTCGCCGCCCCATACCGGCTGGCGATAGGCGGCGCTCAGTTCCGCGAAATTCTTCAATTCGGGAAAGGCATAGGCCGACAGCCGGACCGGCGTGCCGTCAGGCAGGAAACGGCCACGGGTGCCGAAGCCGCGCGAGCCCTCAATCTCCCGGCCATAGCTGGCGGACACATCCAGAACCGATTCCGCACCCTGACGTGTTAGGTTCAACGCCATGCGGTGGCCGGTAGTACCGAAATGGGTAACGGTGCCTTCCAGTTCGGCGCGGCCATGCAAGGACAGGTCCTGCTTGCGCACGACATTGGCCAGCACGGCATAGCCGTGCATGTCGGCGGCGGCGCGGATCAATTCGATATGATCCACTTGTGATGCCGAGATGCGGCGCAACAGGTCTTCAACGCCTTCTTCCTTGCTGGTGGGCAGTTGGCCGTCGATCAGCACATTGCCGACGGTGCCGGAAAAACCGCGGATGTCGGAATCGCCTTCCTGAACGCGGAAGCCGGGCAGCAGTGCCATCATGTCCAAAGCGGTGGTAGGCTGATTGGCCGCGAAATAGCTGGGCGGATAGCGGGTCACGCCTTCCTGGGCGAAGGCGGGCAGGCTGAGGGCGATCAGAAGTAGGGCGAGGATGGTGCGAAGCATGGCGGTTTCTGGCTGACTGGGCCCTACGCCATCCCGACGCAAGGCGTCAGCCTGCTGTCAGTCCTACTGGCATACAGGTAGAGTGCTGTGACAAAATGCCCACCATGACCAAATGGCTCCTGGCCCTGTTGTTGACCGTGGCGATGGC
>DATEEB010000169.1:0-7196 GCA_035281345.1 Rhizomicrobium sp.
GCTGATTCCGGCATGGCGGCCACGGTAAGGGGGCTATGCAATTCCGTCCATCACAAAGCCTTGCACATGCCCTGCCTCGGTCCCATACCCGTTCCATGAGCCCCAGCGATTCCGCCTCCCAGGCCGTTCCCACGGGCATCCGGCGGACAGAATTGATCGTCCTGTTCGGGGTGCTGACGGTGTTCACCCCCATCGGCGTGGACATGTATCTGCCGGCGCTGCCCACCATCGCACGCGAATTCGGCGCCCCCATCGCCGCGATCGAGCATTCCCTGGCGTCCTTCTTTTTGGGACTATGCTTGGGACAGGCGATGATCGGTCCCTTGTCGGACCGTTTCGGACGGCGCTGGCCGATCTTGGCGGGACTAGCGCTCTATATTCTGGGCGCCACCGGCTGCGCCTTGGCGCAGGACCCTATCACCTTGGACATTGCGCGCTTTGTCGAGGCGGTGGGCGGTTGTGCGGGCACCGTGCTCGCGCGCGCCTGTGTGCGCGACCTGTTTCCGCCCGAGCAGGCGGCGCGCATCTTCGCCCAGATGCTGCTGATCCTGTCGGTGTCGCCCTTGTTCGCGCCCTTTGTCGGCGGCTGGCTGTTGCCCCTGACCGGCTGGCGCAGCCTGTTCTGGCTGCAGGCGGCATCGGCGCTTCTGACCATCGGCTTTGTCTGGTGGCTTTTGCCGGAGAGCCATCCCGGTTCCGACCGCCGCCTGCATCCCCAGCATGTGCTGGCGGATTACTGGGCGATCATGCGCGACCGCCGCTTTTTCCGTTTCGTCATCCCCGCCGTCCTGACCGGCGCGGGCCTGTATGTGTTTCTCACCGGCTGGCCGCATGTGGTGATCGACATCTTTCATGTGCGGCCGGAATATTTTGGCTTCACCTTTGTGCTGAACGGCGTGGGGCTGATCCTGTTCAGCCAAGCCGCAGCGCACTGGTTGAAAAACCGGCCGGGCGAGCCGCTATTTTTCGCCATCCTCTGCATCAATGCTGTGGCGGGAGCGCTGGTGCTGTTGTTCGGCTTTGCCGGATGGGGCGGATTGTTGGGCCTACTGCCTTTCACCTTCATCTATTGCGCCACGGTCGGCTCGATCAATGCCACAGCGGCCGGGCTTGCCATGCGCAACTTTGGCCATGCCGCCGGCATGGCCTCGGCCCTGATCGGCATCCTGCTATATGGCGGCGGCACGCTGGCCTCCCTGACCATGGCCGCCTTTACCACCCCCACCACACCCGTGCCGCTGACCAGCTTGATGGCCCTGTTCGGGACCCTGGGCGTGTCCACATATCTGCTGTTCAGGCCCCGCCAGCCGGGCTAATAACCCTCATCTTTTTTGGAGCATCCCATGCAACGCGCCCTCGACATCAACCGCAGCCGGTTCGCCGACTGGTACCAGGCGGTGGTGCGCGACGCCGATATGGCCGAGACATCGCCGGTGCGCGGGGCGATGGTGATCAAGCCCTGGGGCTATGGCGTGTGGGAACAGATCCAGCAGGAACTGGACCGGCGCATCAAGGCGACCGGCCATGAGAATTGCTACTTTCCCATGTTCATTCCCCTCTCCTTCATCGCCAAGGAGGCCGAGCATGTGGAAGGCTTCGCCAAGGAAATGGCAGTGGTCACCCACCATCGTCTCAAGAATATCGACGGCAAACTCGTGCCCGATCCCGAAGCTAAGCTGGAAGAACCACTGGTGGTGCGCCCCACTTCGGAAACCATCATCGGCGATGCCTTTGCGCGCTGGATCAAGAGCCATCGCGATCTGCCGCTGTTGATCAACCAATGGGCCAATGTGGTGCGCTGGGAAATGCGTCCGCGCCTGTTTTTGCGCACCACCGAATTTCTTTGGCAAGAAGGCCATACCGCCCATGCCAGCGAGGCGGACGCGGTGGAAGAAACCCTCAAGATGCTGGAAGTCTATCGCAGCTTTGCAGAAGACGTGCTCGCCATGCCGGTGATCGCGGGCGAGAAGCCGGAGAATGAACGCTTTCCCGGCGCGGTGAACACCTATTCCATCGAAGCCATGATGCAGGACGGCAAGGCGCTGCAGGCCGGCACCTCGCACTTTTTGGGCACCCATTTTGCACAAGCCCAGAATATCCGTTTCCAGAACGATGCCGGCGGCATGGACTTCTGCAACACCACCAGTTGGGGCGTTAGCACGCGCTTGATCGGCGGGGTGATCATGACCCATGGCGATGACGACGGGTTGCGCCTGCCGCCCGCCATCGCGCCCAAGCAGATCGTGGTGGTGCCCATGCTGCGCGACAAACCGGAAGACGGTGACGTCTTGAGGTACTGTGAGGAGCTGGTGACGGCGCTGAACAAGGAATGCGCCTTCGGCCAGCCTTTGCGCGCTCATCTGGACACCAAGAAGATCAAGTCGGCGGAAAAACGCTGGAACTGGGTGCGGCGCGGTGCGCCTCTGATTGTCGAGATCGGGCCGCGCGACGCGGCGGGCGGCGTTGTGACCTATATGCGGCGGGACAATCTGCGCGACGGCGACAAAGTGAAATCTACGCCCGCGCCGCGCCAGGATTTTTTGGAAGGCGCAGTGCAATTGCTGGCCGAAATTCAGGCGGGGCTTTATGCCGAAGCCAAGGCGCGGCTGGACGGCAATATCAAAAGCGGCGTCAAGGACTGGAAGGGCGTGGAGGACTATTTCGCGGGCGGCGATGACGACTTCAAGGGTTGGTTGAAAGTCTCCTGGTCAAAGCCAACGGGCGCGGCGCTGGACGCGGTGGATACGCAGTTGAAGGGGCTGAAGCTCACGATCCGCAATGCGCCGCTGCAGCAGCCGGAGCGTTTCGCGCCCTGCCTCTTCACCGGTGCGCCGGGCGTGGAAGAGATTTTGATCGGACGGGCTTACTAGCGCCGCCAGGACTCGCAGGCGATGCCGTCATGGTCAGCATCCAGCGGTGGCCGATAGCCGGGTTCGCCGATAGGAATAGGCGCGGCGCCGACGGCGCGCGCGGCGGCGCAATTGGGATAGTAGATTTTCACGGTCTCTTCTTGAACGTCCGGCGCTGCAAGCGATGATACTGGGGGGGGACCGTTTTGCGGTGGCTGTCGCCAGAACCGCGAGAAACAACAAACCACGGTCAGAGTACTGGTTATTGGGATGGCGCCACATCCGTGCAATCCATTCCTAGAAGCGGCTAAAGACCTCGACCAGCACCACAACCGCGGCCGCGATGCTGAACAACGGCATCATGATCGAGCGCTTGCGGGGGTGGAAAATCCATTTCTTGGGATGCGCGGGCTCTTCATAGAGTTCCCATCTGTCCTGCAACATCGTCACGTCCCTGTCCCAATCGGTAAAGTCCAATATGGAAACAATGCTAGGCAGGCCGGGGTTACCGGGTTTTTAACGCAGTCCGTAAAATCCGCGCGAATGTTCCAAAAAGCCGTTGGCGGTGTCAGCGCTGGTTGCTGCGGCAGGGCGGCGGATTGAGCAGCGGTTCCAGTTTGCGCCCGTCCAGGCTGACATAGGCGCTGTCGCGGGTTTGCGGCCGGCGGTGGGAACGGGGATTTTGGCGAAGCGGGATGGCAATGGCGTCGGGCACCGGCACGGCGGGGGCGCCCACATCGGGGGGGACCACGGTGCGGCCATGGACATCTGTTCCGGCGGCATAATCGGGGCTCGCCGCGCAAGGATCGGTGGGGCGGCCGTCCAGCAAGGGATCGGGCTTGGACGGTCCGGTGATAGAGCCGGCGGCCAGCACATCCCCCGTCCAAAGCAGGGTGGCGGCCAATACGGCCACAGTTCGCACGAAATTTAGTTGCTTATTGTGCACTGCAATAATTCCACTTATTTCGTGACAGGCTGTCAAAACCACTATATCAAGCAAACTCATAAAAGAACGTCACCGCAAAGAACGGCCAAGTTCGGGGAGAAATTTAAAGGCCGGAGCCAATAGCTCCGGCCTTTCTGTTTTTGCGGGTAGCTCTCAGAGTTCGAGCCAGCCAAAACCGATGGCGGCATAGAAGATTACCCACAGCACCGCCGCGATGACGGCTGCGGCAAGCGCTTTCTGCTTCAGCATGGGATTGAGCGGCGCACCGGTTTCCGGATCCACCGGCCCGCCCATGCCGATGGGCAAAAGACAGAACAGCACGATGAACCACAACACCGCATAGGCGCTGAACAAGACGACGTAGTGTAAGCCGTCGGCCAAGGTCATAACCCCATCCTCATAGCTCGCTTACCAGCACCCGCGTCAGTGGCTTTTTGCCCCAACTATCATGCGCAGCTCTTCGCGCGGCGCGGCGCACATTTTCCGCCAGGTCATCGACATCGCTGCGCTTGTTCTTGTCGAGCGTGTCCTCGACCGCTTTCAGCACCGCAGCCTCCACCGGTTCAGGCATGCCTTCGCCCAGGACAGTGGGCGGCGCGGCGATACGGCCCTTGTGATCCACCACCAGCGCCACCACCAGCAAACCGGCAAAGGCCATGGCGCGGCGATCCTTGGCCAGCCCCTCGCCTTCGGCCACCAGCACCCGTCCGTCCAGATGGATCCGGCCCGAAGGCACTTCGTCGATCAACACCGGACGCCCCGGCGCCAGGCGGAACAGCTGGCCGTTTTCGGGCACGATGGCTTGAGGCACTTGCAGCGCCTTGGCCAGCTTGGCGTGAGACACCTGATGGCGCATCTCGCCATGCACTGGCAGCGCCAGTTGGGGGCGTATCCAGCGATACATCTGGGCTAACTCGTCGCGGCAGGGATGACCCGAGACATGAACGTAATGATCGTCCACCGTCAAAAGGTCGACGCCCAACGCCGCCAGCTTGTTCTGAATCTCGGCGATGGCCAGTTCGTTGCCCGGAATGACGCGGCTGGAAAAAATCACCGCATCGCCTTCGTCCAGCTGCACATGGGGATGGCTGCCATGGGCGATGCGGGCCAGCGCCGCGCGCGGCTCGCCCTGGCTGCCGGTGCACAGATACAAGACCTTGTGCGCGGGCAGATCGGCGGCTTCGGTTTCGTCCAGAACGGGGGGGAAGTCCTTCAGATAGCCGGTCTCGCGCGCCGCGGCGACCATCTTCTGCATCGAGCGGCCCACCAGGGCGATACGCCGGCCATGGGCTTTTGCGGCCCGTGCCACGGAGTCCAGCCGCGCCACATTGGAGGCAAAACCCGTCACCGCCACCCGCCCCTTCAGCGTGCCCACCAGCTGGGTCAGGTTTTCGCGTACTTGCGCCTCCGAGCCCGAACTGCCCGGCACCAAGGCATTGGTGGAATCGCACACCAGCGCCAGGACACCCTCATTGCCCAGTCTCTCCAGCGCCTCGGCATCGGTCGCCTCACCCAACATGGGATTGGGATCGATCTTCCAGTCGCCGGTATGGGCCACCGTGCCCAAGGGCGTGCGGATGGCGAGCAGATTGGGCTCCAGGATGGAATGGGTGATGGAGATGAAATCCAGGGTGAAAGGGCCCAGTGCGATCTGGCCGCCCACCGGCACTTCCTTCACTGCTACCTTGGACGCCAGACCGGCCTCTTCCAATTTTCCGGTGATCAGCCGCGCCGTGAACGGGGTGGCATAGATGGGGCAGCGTAAAGACGGCCAGAGCGGGGCGATGGCGCCGATATGATCCTCATGGGCATGGGTGGCGATGATGCCCAGCACATTCTGGCGCTGTTCGCTCAAATAGCGGATGTCCGGCATCATCAAGTCCACGCCGGGCGTAGCGCCTTCGCGCCCGAACAAGACGCCGCAATCGACAATGATCCATTGCCGCGCGCCGTCCGGCCCAAAGCCATAGGCGTTGAAATTCATGCCGATCTCGCCCGATCCGCCCAGGGGCAGAAAGACCAGCTCATCCTGCGGTGCCAAGCGATCCACTACTTTCTGTTGCGCGCGTGGATCAGCATCAATCCGCGCATGGTGAGGTCGGGATCGACATGCTCGATGGCCGGAACATCGGGCCGAAACAGATGCGCCAGCCCGCCGGTCGCCACCACCGTCATGGGCTTGCCATACTCGGCCTTGATGCCGTTGATCAGGCCGGTGATGAGGCCCACATAACCCCAATAGACGCCCGACTGCATGCTGGAGACGGTGTCGCGCCCGATCACTTTCTGAGCGCGGTGAATGGCGACGCGGGGAAGCAGGGCAGCCGCCTGGTGCAGCGCCTCGATGGACAGATTGGCGCCCGGCGCGATCACGCTGCCGTCAAAGGCGCCATTCTCGGCCACGATATCGAAATTGGTGGCGGTGCCGAAATCCACCACAATCACCGCGCCCTTGTAGGTGGCATGCGCCGCTACCGTGTTGCACAACCGGTCGGCGCCCACCGTCTCGGGGCGGTCCACACTGGGCTTTGGCCCCAGATCCAGCGCCGGATCGCCCACCCGGAAGGGTTCGGTCTTCAGATACTTGCGGCACAGATCGCGCAGGTCGAACAGCACCGCCGGAACCACGGTGGCGATGATGGCGGCATCCAGATCGGCGAAGGCAAGCCCTTCCAGCTCCAAAAGCTGGCCCAGCCACACCGCATATTCGTCCGAGGTGCGCGAGACTTGGGTGACGGCGCGCCACTGGGCGCGCATCTTTTCACCGTCATAAACGGCAAAAACGGTGTTGGTGTTTCCGGCGTCGATGGCTAACAGCATGCGACCCTCTTTTCTTTGCGCCGCATTTTTTTATTGGTCGCGCGGCCGGACGGAAAACCGGTTCGCGGGCTGAAGCCCGCTCCCACTTTTCCTGGCCGACGCTCCACCAGCATCAGAAAAACACCTCGCCCGCCGTGATCGTCCGCACCCGCCCCTGCTGGTTGAGCAGCAAGGCCCCCTCCGCATCCAAGCCTTCGAACACCCCGTCATGGCTTTCGTGCGGCAGCCGTGCGCGAATGGGCCCGCCCAGGCCATGGGCCCGCGCCAGCCAGGCGGTGCGTATGGTCTCAAAACCCTGCTGCATCCAGACATCATACCAATGGGCAAAGCGTCCGGCGAGGACGCGCAAGGCGTCCTGGGGTGACGGCGGCACAATGCCCAGTTGCGCCAAGGCGGTGGCGGGAAATTCGGTGGCGCGCGGAGAATGCGCCAAATTCACCCCGATGCCGATGGCCAGCCAATCGCCGCCCGACTCCAAAAGCATGCCCGCCAGCTTTTTGTCGTCCGCCAGCACATCATTGGGCCATTTCAGGCTGATCGCGGCATGGGGCGCAAATTCCAGCGCCATCTCGGCCACCGCC
>DATEEB010000170.1:0-4674 GCA_035281345.1 Rhizomicrobium sp.
CTTTGGTTTGTTCTTTACCTGGGTCTCGGGCGCGGGCGATGTGCGCAAGATCGGCTCCGGCAATATCGGCGCCACCAATGTCTTGCGCACCGGAAAAAAATGGGCAGCCGCTGCAACGCTTTTGTGCGATGGCGCCAAGGGTGCGGCGGCCGCCCTATTGGCGTGGTATCTCCTGGCGCCGGGGGCGGAAATCTTCGCGGCCCTGGGCGCGGTGCTGGGGCATCTATTTCCCGTTTGGTTGCGCTTTAAAGGCGGAAAAGGCGTCGCCACTTTTCTGGGTGTCTGTTTTGCGCTGTATTGGCCGGTGGGGATGCTGGTCGCGGCCACCTGGATCGGCGCGGCTTGGGTATGGCGCATCTCATCCCTGTCGGCGCTGATCGCCATCGCCTTGTCCTCAAGCTACTTCCTGCTGTTTCAGCGCCAGGACTATGCGGCGCTGGCGCTTCTGCTGTCGGTGCTGATTTACGTCATGCACCGCGACAATATCCGCCGCTTGATGCGCGGTGAGGAGCCCCGCATCGGGGCGAAAAACCGTGCAGGATAGCGAACGCGGCGCCTGGCTGAGGCTGGCGCGCACCGAACAGGTCGGCCCCGTCACCTTCCGCAATCTGATCGCGCGTTTCGGCTCGGCATCCGCCGCGTTGCAGGAATTGCCGCGCCTGGCGGCGCGCGGCGGCGGCAAGAATTTTGTTCTTCCCGATGAGAGAGAGCCGGCGGGCGAATTGGAATCGCTCGCCAAGTTGGGCGGCCAATTGATTTGCGCCTGCGAAGCGGCCTATCCGCGCGGCCTTGCCGTCCTGGAAGCGCCGCCGCCGGCGATCAGCGTTTTGGGACACCCGCACCTGCTGCAAAAAGAAATGGTCGCAATCGTGGGCGCGCGCAATGCATCCGCTTTGGCGCGCAAATTCGCCGACACGCTGTCGCGCGATTTGGGTTTCGCAGGCCTGGTGGTGGTGTCGGGTCTGGCGCGCGGCATTGACACAAGCGCCCATGAAGGCGCCCTGGCGGTGGGCACGGTGGCGGTGGTGGCGGGCGGGGTGGACATCGTCTATCCGCCCGAAAACGAAAAGCTCTATGCCGCGATCAAAAACCAAGGCGTCATCGTTTCGGAAATGCGCTTGGGCGAGGCGCCGCAGGCGCGCCATTTTCCCCGCCGCAACCGCATCATCTCCGGACTTTCACGCGGCGTGGTGGTGGTGGAAGCGGCCGAAAAATCCGGCTCGCTGATCACCGCACAATGCGCGCTGGACCAGGGCCGCGAAGTGTTTGCCGTGCCGGGGTCGCCCTTGGACCCAAGGGCGCGCGGCGCCAACCGGCTGATCCGCGAAGGCGCCACCCTCACCGAAAGCGCGGAGGATATTTTATCGGTCCTTTCCCCCATGCTGGGGGTTGGGTTTTGCGAGCCTGAATCGTCTACGCAAACCGCACCCCCCGCCGCCCTGGAAGCCGAAGCCGACAAAATCCGCGCCGCGGTCGAGGAGGCTTTGGGCCCTGCCCCTGTCGAGATCGATCTGTTGATCCGCCAGATCGGCGCGCCGGCTGCCGCCATCCTGACCGTGATCCTGGAATTGGAGTTGGCGGGACGCTGTGTTCGTCAGCCCGGCAACCGGGTGTGCTGGTCCTGAAGCCAGATGCCCGCAAGCCGGTTTTCCAGGCATCCTGGCGCCGTTTGGACGATAAAGATTTATTCTCTTGCAAAATCAAAAGGATAATAGCGTTTTGGCCGGCTGCAGACCGGTTTCGCGCCACAGCCCACTCATATTTTCGTAAGAATTAAGCGCTTAACCATAGGAATAGTGCTGAAATTATACAACCTATGGTTATTTCCTGTGTCGAATACCGGCGAATATTCAACTGAAGGTTATACCAAGCCTACCCGTCCTGCGTTGACAGGGGGCTTGCCCTTCGACCAGTGTCCCGCCCCGTTTGCCCGACCGGAGCAGCCCCCAACCTTGCGAAGCGCCCAAGCGACCCCAGATAAGCCCCTTCATCACCCCCGAATAGGTTCCATTTCCTAAATGAATGTCCTGATCGTCGAATCCCCCGGCAAGGTCAAAGCCATCAACAAATATCTGGGCAGCAATTATAAAGTGCTGGCCAGCTTCGGGCATATCCGCGATCTGCCGTCCAAGGACGGATCGGTGAAGCCGGACGACGATTTCTCCATGACGTGGGATGTGGACGCCCGCGCCGCATCCAAAATCAAGGACATCGCGGCCGCCGTAAAGGACGCCGACAAGCTGATCCTGGCCACCGACCCGGACCGGGAAGGCGAAGCCATCAGCTGGCATATCCTGGAAGTCTTGCGGGAAAAGAAGCTGCTCAAGGATTTGCCGATTGAGCGGGTGGCGTTTAACGCCATCACCAAGTCGGCGGTGATGGAAGCGATCTCCCATCCCCGCAAGATCGACAAGGAATTGGTCGAAGCCTATTTGGCGCGCCGTGCCTTGGATTATCTGTTCGGCTTCACCCTGTCGCCGGTGCTATGGCGCAAGCTGCCCGGGGCGCGGTCCGCCGGACGGGTGCAAAGCGTGGCGCTGCGCCTGGTGGTGGAGCGTGAACAGGAAATCGAAGCCTTCCGGGCGCAGGAATATTGGAGCATTGACACCGACCTGGCGGCGGCCAGCGGCAATTTTGCCGCCCGGCTGATCCAGCTTGACGGCAAGAAGATCGAAAAGCTGTCGCTGACCAACCTGGCCGATGCCGACCGGGCCGTCGCCGCGATCAAGGCGCAGCGTTTCAGCGTCGGCAGCGTCGAAGCCTCGCCGGTCAAGCGCAATCCCTCGCCGCCCTTCAAGACCTCGACCCTGCAGCAAGAAGCCTCGCGCAAATTGGGCTTCAACGCCAAGCGCACCATGCAGGTGGCGCAAGGCCTGTATGAAGGCGCCGACATAGACGGCGATACCACCGGCCTGATCACCTATATGCGAACCGACGGCATCACCATGGTGCCGGAAGCGATCGCCGAAGCCCGTACGATGATCGGCAAGAAGTATGGCGCACGCTATGTGCCGCCGTCGCCCCGGGTCTATGTCAACGCCAACACCACGGCGCAGGAAGCCCATGAAGCGGTGCGCCCCACCAGCTTCGAGCGCACCCCCGAAGAGGTGGCGCGCTATGTCGATGCGGATGCCGCCAAGCTCTACGAGCTGATCTGGAAGCGCGCCGTCGCCAGCCAGATGGAATCGGCGCAGCAGGAGCGCACCACGGTGGACGTGGTTTCGGCCGACAAAAAGATCACTCTGCGCGCCACCGGAACCGTGACGCTGTTCGACGGCTTTCTCACCCTCTATCTGGAAGGCCAGGACGACGAGACCGATGATGAAGGCTCGCGCCTGCCCAAGCTGACCGCCGGCGACGCCACCCGGTTGGAATCCATCAATCCGGCGCAGCATTTCACCGAGCCGCCGCCGCGCTACTCCGAAGCCAGCTTGGTCAAGAAGCTGGAGGAGCTTGGCATCGGCCGCCCGTCCACCTATGCCTCGATCATTTCCACCTTGCGCGACCGCGCCTATGTGCGGATGGATCGCCAGCGCTTCATCCCCGAAGACAAGGGACGGCTGGTCACCACCTTCCTCAACAGCTTCTTCAAGCGCTATGTCGCCTATGACTTCACCGCCGATCTGGAAGAGAAGCTGGACGAAGTCTCGGACGGCAAGCTGAACTGGAAACAATTGTTGCGCGATTTCTGGACCGAATTCTCCGCCGCGGTGGGTGAAACCAAGGACCTGCGCATCACCCATGTGATCGACGAACTGGAATCGGTGCTGTCGCCGCACATCTTCCCCCAAGGCGAAGACGGCGCGGACCCGCGCAAATGCCCATCCTGCGAAGGCGGCCGCTTGAACCTCAAGCTGGGCCGCTTCGGCGCCTTTGTCGGCTGCTCCAACTATCCGGAATGCAAATTCACCCGCCAGATCGGCGCCAAGCCGGGCGAAGGCGATGCCGGTCCGGTGGAGATCGGGCTTTTCCCCGATACCGATCAGATGATCACCCTGCGCACCGGCCGCTTCGGCCCCTATGTGCAGCTTGGCGAGGGCGACAAGCCCAAACGCAGCGGCATTCCGCGCGGCACCGACAAGGCCGATGTGGATCTGGAAATGGCGGTCAAGCTGCTGTCTTTGCCGCGCGAAGTGGGCCTGCATCCCGAAGACGGCAAGAAGATCAGCGCCAATTTTGGCCGCTTTGGGCCTTATGTGGCCCATGACGGTATTTATGCGTCACTCGATTCGCCCGAAGACGTATTCGAGATCGGATTGAACCGCGCCGTTACCCTGCTGGCCGAAAAGAAAGCCCGTGGTCCCGGACGCCGGGGCGCGCAAACACTGAAGGATTTGGGCGCGGCGCCCGACGGCAAGCCGATCAAGGTGCTCAAAGGCAAGTTCGGTCCCTATGTCAGTGACGGCGAAACCAATGCCACGCTTCATGAGGGGATGGAGCCCGATGCCGTGACCATGGAACAGGCGCTGGCCTTGATCGCCGAGCGCGCGGCTAAGGGCGGCAAAAAGAAAAAGCCGGCCAAGGCGGCGAAAGCCCCCAAGGCAAAGGCCGAAAAAACCAACGGCGCGGAAAAGAAGACCGCTGCCAAGAAACCAACCACAAACAAGAAGAAAGCCGCCAAGCCAGCGGCCAAGGCGACGGCAAAACCGCAGGGCAAGCCCCCCGGTAAGCCAA
>DATEEB010000171.1:0-4497 GCA_035281345.1 Rhizomicrobium sp.
ACCGCCGGAGGCGGTCAAGCTTTCAGCCGCCTTTTGGGTCAAGGATTCATGGAATTAGCACTGATTTTGCTAGCGGTTGCGGTGGTTCTGGGCGCGGCGATTCTGGCCTTCGCCTTGCGCAGGCCCGCAGCCGAACCGCTCCCGCACGATCCGCGCCTGGATACGCTTTTGGCCAAGCAAGGCGAAATCGGCGGGCAATTCAGCCAGACCGTGGCGTCGCAGGAGGCGCTGGCCCGCACCCTGGGCGAACGGCTGGAGGCGCTGGAAAAACGCATGGGCGAAAATCTGACCGACAGCGCCACCAAGACCGCCGCCAGCATCGCCGGCATCGGCGAGCGTCTGGTGGTGATCGACGAAGCGCAAAAAAACATCTCGGCCCTGTCGAGCCATGTGGTGGGCCTGCAGCAGGTTCTGGCCAACAAGCAATCGCGCGGCGCCTTCGGCCAGGCGCAGATGGAAGAGATCGTGCGTGACGGCCTGCCGCCCACGCTCTACGATTTCCAGTTCACCCTTTCCAACCGCAACCGGCCCGACTGCATCATCCGCATTCCGGGCAACAAGGCGCTGCTGGTGATCGACTCCAAATTCCCCCTGGAAGCCTTTGAAGAGCTGCGTCGCGCCGCCAGCGACGACGAAAAGAAGCTGGCCCTGGCCCAGGTGCGCGCTACCGTCACCAAACATGTTTCAGACATCGCAGAGAAATATCTGATCCCCGGCGAGGTGCAGACCCCCGCCATCATGTTCGTGCCGTCGGAGTCGCTGTATGCCGACCTGCATGACGGATTTTCCGACGTGATTCAGAAGGCCCATCGCGCCAATGTGATCGTGGTTTCGCCCAATATTCTGATGCTGGCGATCAGCACCATGCAGACGGTGATGAAGGATGCCCGCATGCGCGAACAGGCAGACCTGATCCGCAAGGAAGTCGGCCTATTGCTGAACGATGTGCGGCTTTTGTCCGAACGAGTGTCCAAGTTGCAGATCCATTTCAACCAGGCCGATGCCGACATCAAAAACATCCTGATCTCCACCGGCAAGATTACCGGCCGAGCCGAAAGAATCGAAAAAGTGGAGCTGGCCCCGCCGGAAGTCACCAAAAGCCTGACCTAGCCTGCATCCAAACGGCCCGCCAGCGGCCAATAGCGGTCAAAGCTAATAGCGGTCAAAGAAGAGGGCGTTGCCATGAAACATGACTTTTACATGCTGTTTTCCGCCTATTGGTGGCTGATTTTTCCCCTGTTTTGGATGGTGTCGGCAAGCCTGCAGCTATGGTCCCGGCACTTAAAGGCTCAGCGCGCCATGGATGTGATCAAAGCCTGTGTCGAGCAGGGCAAAGAGCCGCCGGCCGAGGTTCTGGAAATCCTGCACTCCGACGACCGCAAACCCCGTGGCGGGCGTCATGAACGCGGCTGGATATCGGTCTTTGTGTTTGGCGCCATCGCCGCCGGTCTGGTGATGTTTGCCTTCCTGCCGGGCGAAAGAGACTTGCAGCAGACGGCGGCCTTTTTGTTTGCGGCCTTCGTCATGATGGGTTTGTGCATCGGCCATTTCCTGACGATGCTCAACCGCCAGCGTCATGAGCAAGACCGGGATATTCCGCATTGAGCGATTCCGAAGGGGTCTGGATAAGCCAGGCCCAAGCCGGCTCAGCCGAAGCCTTCGGGCGGCTGGTGCGCCTGCATCAGCAGGCCTTGCGCGCCTTTCTGCGCCGGCTGTGCGGCAACCACGCGGAAGCGGACGATCTGGCGCAGGAAAGTTTTGCCCTCGCCTGGGAAAAAATCGCGCGCTTGGATGCAACCCGCGACTTTCGTCCCTGGCTGTTCGGTATCGGATGGCGCAAGTATCGCGAAAGACGGCGCGGCTTGCGGCGGCTGCTGATGCGCGAAAGCCGTTATGCGAACGATCAAGACAGTATTGTCTTGCCGGACCTGGCACTATCCCTGGACCTGAAAGACGCGGTGGGGAAATTGCCCCCGGACCAACGCGCTGCGGTGCTGCTCTGCTTGGGACTGGAATTCACCCATGCGCAAGCAGCGGAGATATTGGCATTGCCGCTGGGCACGGTAAAATCGCATGTGACGCGCGGACGCGACCGTTTGGCCGCCCTGCTGGGAGAATCGCCATGAACCGGATTCAAGATTTTGTGGAAAGCGCCGCCCCGGTTGCGGATGACATCGATTTTGAATGGCGGGTGATGCAGCGAATGGAACAACGGCGGTTTCGCCGTACCATGCTTGAGAATGGTCTGATCGCCTTGGCCGCGGCTGTGGCCCTGATCGGCGCGGCGCCGATGTTGAGCATGGTGTGGCGGGAAAGCCTGGCGCCCGTGATTGGCAACGGCATGCTGATAGGCACTCTTGTGGCTGTCGTCTATACGGCGCAGCAAATCCTGCGGCTCCAGGAGACTTAAAGCGCCCTGCGCGCCTTGAACGCCGCGCTGAGCGTGCCCTCATCCAGATAGTCGAGTTCGCCGCCCACCGGCACCCCATGTGCCAAGCGGGTGACTTTCATTTCGCCCAGCAAATCCATCAGATAATGCGCCGTGGTCTGGCCCTCGACCGTGGCGTTCATCGCCAGGATCACCTCGTCCACGCCCAGCTTCACCCGCTCCAAAAGCTTGCCGACATTCAGCCGGTCGGGGGTCACGCCATCCAGGGCGCTCAGCGCTCCGCCCAGCACATGATAGCGGCCGCGAAAAACCCCGGCCCGCTCCAGCGCCCAAAGATCGGCAACGTCTTCCACCACGCATAGAAGATGGGGATCGCGGCGGGTGTCGCTGCAAATGGCGCAGGGCGACTGGGTGTCGAGATTGCCGCAAGTCTCGCAAGACAGAATGGCATCGGCGGCTTCGCGCAAACTGTCGGCCAGGGGTTCCAGCAGCGTGTCGCGTTTTTTCAGCAGCGCCAGCGCGGCGCGGCGCGCCGAACGGGGCCCCAGCCCCGGCAATTTGGCCAGCAGCTGGATCAGCCGTTCGATCTCCGAACCAATCGCCGCCATCAGGAATCGGATTCAGGCATGGACGCCGCGACATCCGGCGCAACTGTGTCGCGCACCGCCACGATTTCCGCGCCGGGAAAACGGTCCAGCACGGCGCGCACCATCGGTTCCTGCGCCACCGCTTCAAACCGCGCGGTCTTGGCCAATTGCTTCTGTTCCGCCAGGGTCGGCGCACCGCCCTGGCTGGCGATGGACACCGTCCAGCGTTCGCTGGTGGCCGCCCGCAGCTTGGTCTGCAGGTCATTGGCCAGGGTGCGCGGCGCGCGCGCCGTGGGCCGAATCTCGATCCGTCCCGGCTCCAAATGCACCAGATGGACATTGTGCTCCAGATTGACCCGCAATTCCGAACGCGGCTCGCACAAGGCGACGATATCTTCCAGGCTGCGGATGGAGGCGGTGGGAGCACCTTCCGGCATGGGCGCGGCGCGCGTTATAACGGCCCCCTCCCCCACGCGCGCTGAAGCGCGCGTGCCCCCTCCCGCAGGGGGAGGGGGAGAAGACGCGCGCGGCGCAGACACGCCACCGCCATCCAGCAGATCCTTCACCAGTCTGTCGGTGGGCGGCAGTTCGGCGGCATAGGCCAGGCGGATCAGCGCCATCTCGCAGGCCGAGATCGGCCTGGTGGCGTCACGCACTTCGAACAGACCCTTGAGCAGGATCTGCCAGGCGCGCGTCAGCGAGGCCACGGATAATTTAGCGGCCAGTTCGGCGGCGCGCTTGGCCTCGCCCGAACCGCCGTCGAAAAAGCCTTGGGCGGCGGGCGCCACTTTCACGCGGGTGAGGAAATGGGTGGTTTCCAAAAGGTCCTGCATCACCGCCAAGGGATCGGCGCCCGCGTCGTACAAACCATTCAGGTCGGTAAGCGCTTCGGCGACATGTCCGCCCATCAGCTTTTCAAAGATATCCAGGACGCGGCCGCGATCGGCCAGACCCAGCATCTGGCGCACCGTGTCGGCAGTGATCCTATTGCCCTCGCCATGCGCGATGGCCTGATCGAGCAGGGAAAGCGAATCGCGCGCCGAACCTTCGGCGGCGCGCGCGATCAGGGCCAGCGCCCCTTCCTCGATTCCGACCTTTTCCTTGTCCGCCAATGTCGCCAGATAGGCGGCGAGTTCGGCACTGTCGATGCGGCGCAAATCAAAGCGCTGGCAGCGCGACAGGACCGTGACCGGCACTTTGCGGATCTCGGTGGTGGCAAACACGAACTTCACATGCGGCGGCGGTTCTTCCAGGGTCTTGAGCAGACCATTAAAGGCCTGCTTGGACAGCATATGCACTTCGTCGATGATATAGACTTTGTAGCGCGCCGCGACCGGGGCATAGCGCACGCCTTCGATGATCTCGCGGATATCGTCAATGCCGGTGCGGCTGGCGGCGTCCATTTCCTGGACGTCCACATTGCGGGATTCCGAAATCGAAATGCAGGGCTCGCACGCCCCGCAAGGCTGAATGGTGGGCTCCGTGCGCTTGCCATCCGGACCGATACAGTTGAGCGCGCGG
>DATEEB010000172.1:0-8457 GCA_035281345.1 Rhizomicrobium sp.
CCACGGAGATGTTCGGAGCCGGCTATGGGGTCCATGTCTCGGGGCTGGAAGGGCGCATCGAGTGGACCCAACGCGGACCGCTCGACCTAGCGCTATTCATTTCCTACACCATGCAAGTGGTTCCCCGCTGAGTTAGGGATCAATCATCTCAACCTGCGCCGGATTGGAGAGTACGATCTGGGGGCGGCCGCGATAGTCCTGCACAATACCGCGGACGCGGATATGACGGCCTGACAAGCTGTCAAAATCAAAATCGCGGAAGGCGCGCCGGTCTTCCGGCTCGATCACCACCGAAAAGCCCCGTCGCACCTTGCCCTCGAATTCCAAAAATATACGGCCATCGGCGCGCACGACATCGCTGACCCGTCCCTCCACCAAGTGAAAGCTGCCGAGCGTGCCTTTCAGATCGTCCGGCGTCCGCACCCGGTTTTCCACCAGCGCCCAAAGACCCGCATGACGCGCTCGGGCGCGGGCCTCACCCTCGTAAAAATCCGGCGCGCATTCCTGACGGTCGGGCGCGATCTGAACCCGTGCCGCGCCCTGTTCCAGCAAAGTCATCTGCAGCCATTCCTTGCCGAAAGCCTGGACGCGGATCCGGCCATAACGGTCCCCTTTGGGCGGCGTCACCGAAAAGGTGATCGGACCCGCGAAGACCAGCTTGCGCAAGGCCGCCATCCCTTGTTCGCCGGGCGCCAAGCGAATGCCTTCCAGCACCAGGATGCGGCCATCCGGCAAAATCAGCGCGCCGTCTTTTTCCACGCGCAAGGCGCGGGCCTCTTTGATCTCCATCACGCCGGCGCAATCGGGGATGTAATGGGTGTCCTGCGCCGATGCCGCACAAGCGTCCCCAGGCAACCACATTGCCGTCAAAATCGCTGCATAAATCATGGTCCGCATACGGTCATTGGCGCGAAAACCATTTTTGCGGTCAAGCGTTGTCAAAGGTTCATGCGTACAATTTCTGACTGAAAGTCACGGTTATGGATTTTTTCGTTGCTCTGCCCGCCGTCGCCGCCATGCCCGACGATGTGAAAAGCGCCCTGCCCGCTTTAACCGTGATGGTGGTGAATGGGGCGGTGAATTTTTTGATCGCCGTCCTGATCCTGATCGCGGGCTGGATCGTGGCGCGCTGGCTGGGGCGCTGGGCCCATGATTTCATCGGCCGCAGCCGCTATATCGACGACACGCTCAAGCCGCTGATTTCCAGCTTCGCCCGCTACGCCATCCTGGCGATCACCGTCCTGTTGGTGCTGGGCCAGTTCGGAATCCAGACCACCTCGCTGATCGCCCTGTTGGGCGCGGCGGGCTTGGCCATCGGCCTGGCGCTACAAGGCACCCTGTCCAATGTCGCGTCGGGGGTGATGCTGCTGATTCTTCGCCCCTTCCGTGTCTATGACAAGATCAAGATCAATGACGCGTTCGGAACGGTGCGCGAGATTGGGCTGTTCCGCACCGAACTCGTCACCGATGACGGCATCTTTATCTCCATCCCAAATTCCGTCATCTTTTCGGGGACCATCATCAATGTCTCGCGCGAGACCTCGCGGCGCGTCAGTTTCAGCTTGGAAGTCGACCGCGGCGAAAATCTGGACAGGGTGCAGAAAACTATCCTCGAGGCCCTGGCGCGTGAGCCGCGCGTCTTGAAGGCACCTGCCGCCACGGTGGAGGTGGAAACCTTGGGAGCACTTTCCAGCACACTCTCGGTTCAAGCCTGGATACGCAACAATGATTTCATCGCCACCCAATCCGACATCAAGAAACGGGTGCGCCATGCCTTACAGGAGGCGGAGATTTCCGCCCCCGTACCGGTGCCTGCGCCGGCGGTGGCGCCTTGGACGCCGGACCAGGAAAATATCCAAGAAAGCAAAAGGCCGAATTAGGGCCGCTTCGGATTGAGATGATGCGAATGCTGCCCTTATCCTCACCATGGCCGGCCTCCGGCGCATAGCGACAGCGTATGCGCGCCATCCAGAGCCGCAACAACGGTATTTGTTGCCCTGGATGGGCGGGTTGTGAAGTTTACCCTCCGGTCGCGCTTCGCGCGAGCCGGGGGGCCCGCCCATGGTGAGTGTAAAGGTTCATTTCAATTCAAAAAGGCTCTAGATTTTCGCTTTCAGGCTGACGCCGGGCGGTGGCGATGCATCCTCCGGCACAAAGAAATCCGGCATCAAATCCTTGGCGGGATCGACGCGATAAACATCGAAGTCCGTCACGCCGTTTTGGAACAGAAACGTATCGTCGATCAGGAAATGGCCGCAGAAGTCCTTGGGTTTCTGGAACAGATGCCAGGCGGCATCGCCGACGATATCGGGTTTGCGGCAGGAAGAGAGCCCTTCTTCTCCCGTCAAGATATTGCGTACCGCGGCGGTGGCGATGGCAGTGCGCGGCCACAGCGCATTGAAGGCGATCTGGCCCTTGAATTCTTCCGCCATGCCCAGCACGCACAGGCTCATGCCATACTTGGCCATGGTGTAGGCGGGATGCGGCGCGAACCATTTGGCGCGCATGTCCAAGGGCGGCGACAGCATCAGCACATGGGGGTTCTGCGCCTTCTTCAGATGCGGGATGCACATTTTGGAAACCAGGAAGGTTCCGCGCGCATTGACCTGATGCATCAGATCATAGCGTTTCATGTCGGTGGCTTGCGTGCCGCTCAGGGCGATAGCGCTGGCATTGTTGACGCAAATATCGATGCCGCCAAACCGGGCCACACAGGCCTGGACCGCCGCCGCGACTTGATCCTCAAACCTTATATCGCAGGCGATGGGCAGCGCCTTGCCGCCGGCCTTTTCGATCGCCTCGGCGGCGCTGGCAATGGTTCCCGGCAGGCGCGGATCGACCTTTACCGTCTTGGCGGCGATGGCGATATTGGCGCCGTCGCGCGCGCAGCGCAGTGCAATCGCCAGCCCGATGCCCCGGCTGGCGCCGGTGATGAACAGCGTTTTGCCCGCCAGAACCGCCATTTTTCCTTCCTTTGGCGCCTGTATGGCACGAAAAGGCGCAGGCGCGCAGCCGCCTCTCGACATCAGGGCCCTAGTCGCTAAATTGCCCCGCCATGATTGACCTTCAGACCAAAATCGCCGCCGCCGACAGCAAAGGCGTGGCCGAAGCCGCCCGCATCCTGAAGGATGGCGGGCTTGTCGCCTTCCCGACCGAAACGGTTTACGGCTTGGGCGCCGACGCCACCAATGGCCAGGCGGTCGCGGCGATCTTCGCCGCCAAGGGCCGCCCCTTGTTCAATCCCTTGATCGTGCATGTCGAGGGTTTGGAGGAAGCCCGCCGGCATGTGGAAGTTTCCCCACGCGCCCAAGCGCTTGCGGAAAAATTCTGGCCCGGCGCTTTAACTTTGGTGCTGCCGCGCCGCAAGAACTCGCCGCTCTCCTTGCTGGTCAGTGCCGGGCTGGACACGGTGGCGCTGCGCGCGCCCTCGCATCCCGCCGCGATCGCGCTGCTCAAGGAAACCGGCCGCCCGGTGGCTGGGCCTTCCGCCAACCGTTCGGGCCAGGTCACCGCCACCACCGCCGCTCATGTCGCCGAGAGCTTGGGCGGCAAGCTGGACTTCATCCTGGACGCAGGCGGCGCCACCCTGGGCATTGAGTCCACTGTGGTGGGGTTTGTGGACGGCGACCGGCCCTTGCTGTTGCGCCCCGGCGCCATCCCGCGCGGGGAGATCGAAGACCTGATCGGACCTTTGGGGGCGCCCGGCAGTTTGATCCAGGCGCCGGGCCAATTGGCCAGCCATTATGCCCCGCGCGCCAGCCTGCGGTTGAATGCCAAGGATGTGGAGCCGGGAGAAGTGTTGCTGGGTTTCGGCACCGCCCCCGCCGCCAAACTGAATTTGAGCCCGGGCGGCGATCTGAAAGAGGCCGCCGCCAATCTTTTCGCCATGCTGCGCGAACTGGACAAGAGCGCGGGCCGTATCGCGGTGTCGCCCATTCCGGACAGCGGCATTGGCGAGGCGATCAACGACCGGCTCAGGCGGGCGGCAGCGCCGCGATGAGCATTCCCCAAGCGGTCGCCGACCGGCTGAAGGATGCCGTCGGCGTCAAGGGATTTTCCACCGAGCCTGCGGACATCGCCCCCCATCTGGAAGAATGGCGCGGCAAATATCACGGCCGGTCATCGCTCTTGCTCAAGCCCGCCAGTACGGCGCAAGTCAGCGCCATTTTGCGCATCTGTCATGAGACGGGAACCCCGGTTGTGCCCCAGGGCGGCAATACCGGGCTGGTGGGCGGGCAGATTCCTTTACACGGCGAAGTGCTGCTTTCCACCCAGCGGCTGAACAAGCTGCGCGGGCCGGATGAAAGCGGCATGACGCTGACGGTGGAGGCCGGCGTAACCCTGGCCCAGGTGCAGCAGGCCGCGGCGGCGCGCGATCTTCTGTTTCCGCTCAGCCTGGCCTCGGAAGGCAGCTGCACCATCGGCGGCAATATCGCAACCAATGCCGGCGGCACCCAGGTGCTGCGCTATGGCATGACCCGCGCCTTGGTGCTGGGGCTGGAAGTGGTGCGGCCGGACGGCACCGTGCTGGACATGCTGCGCGCCCTGCAAAAGGACAATACCGGCTACGACCTCAAGCAGATTTTCATCGGCAGCGAAGGCACCTTGGGCGTGATCACGGCGGCGTGCCTGCGGTTGTTTCCCAAGCCTGATATTGCCGTCACCGCTCTGGCCGCGGTGCCCTCGCCAACCGAGGCGGTCAAACTTTTGGGCGCCATGCAGGCCCATACCGGCGGCATGCTGTCGGCGTTCGAGTTGATGCCGCGCCTTGCCATGGAGCTGGTGATCCAGCATTTGGACGGCACGCGCGATCCCTTGGCCGCGCCCTCGCCCTGGTATGTGCTGATGCAAGCCACGGGCGGCCGTCACGCCAATCTCAAGGCCAGTTTCGAGGACGGGCTTGCCGCCGCCGCGCAGAGCGGCCTGGTCAGCGACGCGGTGGTGGCCGCCAATGGCGCACAAGCGGCCGCCTTGTGGAAACTGCGCGACGGCATTTCGGAAAGCCAGAAGCGCGAGGGCGCCTCCATCAAGCACGATATCGCGGTGCCGGTGGCCGCCATCCCGGATTTTCTCGCCAAGGCGACGGCGGCGGTGCTGGTCCTCGCGCCGGGCGCGCGCGCCGTCAGCTTCGGCCATCTGGGCGACGGCAATCTGCATTTCAATTTCCATGCGCCCAAGGCGGGCAGCGATCCCGATTTCCTGGCGCTTTGGGACGAGATTCAACGGACGGTGCACGATATTGTGAAGGAATTCGGCGGCTCGATCAGCGCCGAGCACGGCATCGGACTGATGAAGGTGGCGCAATTGCCGCGTTACAAGAGCCATGAGGAACTAGACGCGATGCGGGCGCTGAAGACGGCGTTCGATCCCAAGAACATTCTCAATCCAGGGAAGTTGATTCCGCCAGTGTTAAAACTATGACGCAAGTTGTTCGATCAAGGAGACAACCCTATGTCGTATTTTATATTCTCATCGTCCCCGCAATTGCTCTGAACATTTACGCCACGCTCTATAGCGGGGATCAAAAAGGTTGGCTGTTGGTCGGCGGTACGTGCCTTATGCTGGCGCTAATCCACTATTTTCTTTGGAGGCGACGATTGGTTCTGGAAGACGGCTATATCGCTTACGGTGAGATGTGGCGAACGAGAAAATTCGCTCTGCATGCAATAAAGTCGATTGATCTCGATCATTGGATGTATGGCTCCCGCCCCTGGATAATTCTGCTTAATGATTCCAGCTTACCTATTACGATCAACGTAGCGACATTCGAGCCAGCTAAACTAAAAAAATTTGCGGAAGAGGTTCATAAGGCAGAACCTAGTATTCGCATATCCGTCTTCTCGATCTAAACGAGCGGTGGCCTAGGAACGCCCCCCGGCCATCCTCGATAACGATGACATGCGGGCTGTCAGCGGAATTTTGCCAACGCTTCCTCGGTCGGTTTTGAAAGCGTCAAGGTCTTTTGGTCCAAACGATCAACCCCGCTGGAATAGGAAAATGGATCTTTGGGATCAACGGGCCGCGGAATGCCGAGCTGATTCAAAGTGGCGGGAACCAGCTCCTTGGCAATCCTTTCCACCAAGCGAGACCGGGATTCATCCGGCGCCCCCAAGGTTTTCGACAACATCATGTGGTACGACAAAATGGACAGTTGGCCGTCCGCTCGGCCTGCCGTCATGCTGAAAAGAAAATTTGCATCGCCGGCGGAAATATTGGTTTTTGTAATTCCGACAAACAAAGTCCGTGCATTCTTTGACCGATACTTGTTCAGAATATTTGCGAACCTTTCCAAAAGAATATCCACGGAATACTGTCCTTCAGACCCATTAAGACGGCCGATAAGCGGCTTCAGCGAAAATTTTGTGAGCGCGTCCGACGCGGCAAAAATCTGAGTTAGTTCCGATTTGTAACGCTCAAGCGTCCACCCGGTGAAATCCGGATTCGACCCCCTGCGTTCCGTAATGAATTGCTGAATTTGTCGCTGATTTGGAAATCGGTCCGGAGGACCCAATTGCCAAGCCTCCCGCAACCGGACAATTTTCACGGGGATCTTGGTGATCCCGGAATACATCGCAGCAACCGGTTCCAAAAGCCCAATATCGCAAGGGGCAAGCGGGATCAGAACAACCTGAAGCCCACCATCTGCCTTCTCTAGAAGCGGCAACTGCACGGACGCCGGATCGGCTTGGCGCAGGAGATTTGCGCTCTTGGAGATCAATTCGGGGTCTTCCGCATTGTCAAAAACAACCTGCGCGCTGTTCCTCGCAACAGATGAATCCTCGCTATTGGCCGCCAGCGCCAGTTGCGCCAAATAATCGGTCGGTGAGGTCGCCACCACATGGCTCAGGACCGTCAGCGCTTCTTTCTTTTGTCCGCTTTTGAGCAACGCCTCCGCATACTCCCGCGACGTTTTTCCCCAGTGCCCCATTTCGACGTTACCGTCTGCCAGAGCCTGCTCGTAGCGTTGCCGATTGGCGAAATCTCGCAAGCGATTAAAGTATTTACTGGCCGAGAACGCTTGATTGTCCTGGGCCGCTCTATAATTCCAGATCAGGAGCGAATTCGACAGACGGAAAACAAACAGAGAGTTCTTGACCGCCCCACTCTCCCATTCCACCCAATATTCGGTTGGATTGACGACGACAAAGTTGCCTGAATTCGCAGTTGCCTGCCGATTGGTTGATCCCATAAAATTGTTGAAAACCGCTTCGCAAGCGCTCGCGGCGCATGGCATCTGACCGATGATAATGCCGACCGCTTGATCAGCGGTTTCGTAACTATACTGGTCGACACCGCTCTGATTTTGACGTGCGACAGAATTGGGCCATGAATCACTTATTTTAAGCGCAGGCAGGTAATATTTGGGCAGAAACGTCGGAAGGGACGGTTCGCCGGAGTTCGCAGCGGAATCCTTTCCGCAAGCCGTAAGGCAAACGATCGCAAAAAGAAGGCTCCAAAACCGGATCATGTGAATTTGCATCGCGTCTCAGGAATTGTTGTCAAAGTATAGCGCAAATTTTGACGGCGGTCGGGACAAGAAATTCAAGCCGCCTGCGGCAGCTTGGGCGCATCCAAAGACATCATATCGGGCGTGCGGTTGGAGCGGGCCGAGATCCGCGCCGTGATCATGGTGGCCAGATATGGCAGGCTCTGCACCCCCAGCATCACCATCCACAGGCTTACCGCCGGGTCCTGGAACCCGCGGTCGAAGCCCATGGAGATCATCGCCATCAAGAGCAGCGTCAGCAGCACCGCTTCCTGCCACACCACCCGCAGCACCTGGGTGAAGTTGGCGGGATCGGCGCATTTGGGGGTGCGCAGGAACGGCCTGCCCGAAGTGAACAGCCCCGTCCACATCGCCTTGCCCACCGTATGGGTCAGCGACAGGCCCGCCACCGAGGCGGAAAAAGCGCCCCTTATTCCCGAACCCACTTTGGGCGGATAGAGGAGCAGCGTCTTGATCAGCTTGGTGGCGAACAAGGCCATGGCGGCGGCCGACAGCGCCGGCATCGGCACATCGATAAAGCTGGGCAGCACCCACATCAGCGCCGTCCACAGGATGGCCATCAGGGTGACGACCATGCCAAGGCCGTCCGAAATCCAGGGCAGCCAGCCGGAAAGGAACTGATAGCGCTGCGGCCAGGATAGCGCCGAGCCGCCCACGAAAATCTCGCGCGCATGGCGCTTGAGCATCTGCATGGCGCCATAGACCCAGCGATAGCGCTGGGTCATGAAGGCCTCCAGCGTGTCGGGCATCAGGCCCGAACCCATGCTTTGCGGCACATAGGCGGCCTCATAGCCGGCTTCAAACAGCTTGAGGCCCAATTCGGTGTCTTCGGTGATGCACCATTCGCTCCAGCCATCCACCTCTTCCAGCGCGTCCTTGGCGACAATGGTCATGGTGCCGTGTTGGATGATGGCGTTGTGCTCATTGCGCTCCACCATGCCGATATGGAA
>DATEEB010000173.1:0-7007 GCA_035281345.1 Rhizomicrobium sp.
CCAAGATTGGCCCCCTTGATCCCGGATTGAACCAAGTCCCGGTGGAAACATGTAGATTTCCGCCTGGCATGGCCCTGTGCTCCCTTGTCCCTGCCCCCCCTGCTGGTTAAGACTGGGGTGCGAAGGTCCGTCCGCGTCGAAAGCGGGACGTGACTGGGGTTGGGTTTTGGCGCCGGATCTCTTTGTCGGCCAGTGGGGGGTCGGCCTGTGGGGGTCAGGCAGCGGCGCCGGGCAGCGGAGAGCATGATGAGGGGAATTCCAGCAAGACAGGGGCTCAAAAAGGGCCTGGTTCTGGCGTTTGGGTTGACGGCGGGCCTCAGTCTGGCCGCCTGTTCCGATATCGACAATATGTTGGGCGGCGATAGCAGCGACATGATCGCGTCCGATGCCCCCGCCGCGGCCGATGCGGGCGCGCCACCGGCCTTTGCGGCCACGCCGCCGGCCGGCTCCGGTTCGGCTTTGGTCGCCACCATCAATCCCATCACGATCGACGCGGGCGCCGATACCGGCACCGCCGTCAACAAGACCATCCAAGCCCTGCGCGCCCAAGTCGCGGGCCTGCAGCAGCGCTTGGCCGCCAATTCCGCCCGCCTCGGCGAGCTGCGCAGCCAGGGTGCGGGCGCCGCCGGCGCTTATCAAGAGGCCAAGGCCCGCATCACCACCCGCCTGCAGATCGGCACCACGCGCGGCAATCCCGAACTGGTGGCGGAATGGAACACCGCCCAAGGCCAGCTCGACACTTTGTCGGCCAATGTGAATGCACTGAACGCGCTGGGCACGGACGTCACCAACGACAGCTCCACGGCCCATTATGCGCTGGACCAGATTGGCGCCACCTTCAATGTGTCGGGCGCGGTGGATGAAGATCACCGCCAGCTGCAATTGCTGGAAGACCAGACCAGCCAGACCATTGTGATGATCGACCGCCTGCTGAAGGAAACCTCCGACGCCCTTCAACGCCAGACCGCTTATACCGCCACCGAGCGTGCCAACCTCACCACCCTGGCGGCCGCGATCAAGAGCGGCGATTTCTATGGCGGCGGCTTGGGCGCACTGGGCAGCGGCATGCAAACGGCCAGCGCCGGCACCCCCTTGGTGGTGGTGAAGTTCGACCGTCCCAATGTGGACTATCAGCGTATCCTTTATGCCGCGCTGAACCAGGCACTGCAGAATCGCCCCAGCGCCAATTTCCAAGTGGTGGCGGTTTCACCGACCCGCGGCACCGCCGCCTCGGTGCAGATCGCCCAGACCACCGCCCGCCGCCATGCCCAAGATGTCATGCGTTCCATGACCGACATGGGCGTGCCCGCGACCCGGCTGAATGTGGCCTCCACCACCGATCCCGCCGCCACCAGCAGCGAAGTGCGCGTCTTCGTGCGCTGATCACCGCTTTCTTGAAATTGCGAAAAGCCCCGCCTCAACGGCGGGGCTTTTTTGTTGCCTGTCTGCTGCGTAATTCCCGTGATAGAAACGTCGCGGAGACTATCTGATGCGAATTTTGCGTTTCGCCCTTGCCGTATTGCTGGCAACCGCGCTGCCCAGCACCGCGCCCACCAAAGCGGATGTCGCGCCCGGCTTTGTTCAGCCCTTCGCCAAAGAGCAAATGGTCGCCGCCGCCAATCCTCTGGCGGCGCAAGCGGGCCTGGAAATTCTGCGCGCCGGCGGCAGCGCGGTGGATGCGGCGATTGCGGTGCAGATGGTGCTGGGCTTGGTCGAACCGGAATCCTCCGGTATCGGCGGCGGCGCCTTCATGCTGGTCTACAATCCCCAGACCAAGCAGACGACCAGCTTCGACGGCCGGGAAGTCGCGCCCGCATCGGCGCGGCCCGATATGTTTTTGGACAAGGACGGCAAAGCCCGCACCAAGCCCGAGGCCATTCCCGGCGGCTTGTCGGTGGGCGTTCCCGGCGTGATCGGCATGCTGGAAATGGCGCACCAGAAATACGGCAAGCTGCCTTGGCCGCGGCTGTTTCAGCCCGCGATCAAATTGGCCGATGACGGTTTTCCGGTCGGACCCAAGCTGGCGCGCACCCTCAAGAACTTCACCCGCGGCGCCAGCATTCCCGACATTAGGGCGCGTTTTTATCACGCCGACGGCACGCCCTTGGCCCAAGGCGAGATCTACAAGAACCCCGACTATGCCCAATCGCTACGCGCCATCGCACAAGGCGGCGCCAAGGCTTTCTATACGGGCGAGATCGCGCAGGCGATCGTCGATAAGGTACACAGCGCGCCCTTCAATCAAGGCGGCATGACGCTGGCGGATCTGGCGAACTTCAAAGCGCTGGAACGCAGCCCGGTCTGCGGGCCTTATCGCGAATGGCGAATCTGCTCGATGGGCCCGCCCAGCTCCGGCGGCATCGCCATCGTGCAAATTCTGGGCATGCTGCAACGCTTTGCCCCCGCTTCGCTCAAACCCAACAGCTTGAGCGAAGCGCATCTGTTCACCCAGGCCAGCCGGCTGGCCTATGCCGACCGCGCCAAATATGTCGGCGATACCGCCTTTGTTTCGGTGCCGATCGCAGGCCTGCTGGACAGATCCTATATCGCGGGGCGCGCGGCGCTGATCGATCCCAACAAGGATATGGGGACCGCCCAAGCCGGCGATCCGCCGCAAAAGCGCGCGGATTATGCGCCGCAACGCTCGCCGGTGCCGCACGGCACGTCGCACCTGACCATCGTGGACAAAAATGGCGCGGTGCTTTCCATGACCAGTTCGGTGGAATCGGGCTTCGGCGCCAAGGTGATGGTGAAAGGATTTTTCCTCAACAACACCTTGACCGACTTCTCGCTCGATCCGGTGCTGGAGGGAAAGCCGGTGGCCAACGCGCCCGCGCCCGGAAAGCGTCCGCTGTCGGCCATGTCGCCCACCATCGTGTTCGACAGGCACGGAAAATTTTTGCTGTCGGTGGGCTCGCCCGGCGGACAGGCCATTATCGGCTATGTCGCCCATACCCTGATCGCCATGCTGGATAGCGGCATGACCCCGGCCCAGGCGATTGCGCTGCCCCGCCAGATCAATCTCAACGGCCCCACCCGCCTGGAACGCTCGCCGGAAAATGACGCCCTGGTTCCCGGACTGACCGCCATGGGCCATAACGTGACGGTGGTGACCGGGGAAGGCAGTGGCCTGCACGGCATCCGCAAGGTCCCGGGCGGCTATATCGGCGGCGCCGACCCCCGGCGGGACGGAGTGGTGATAGGGGATTGAGCCACCGCCAGGCCGGTTGAAATATTATTTCAATCCCTTAACACACCGGTCGTTGACAGGGGGGGCCTGCCCGCCTAAAAACCGCGCTCTTTTCGGCCCCCTTCTTCAATTTTGGGGGCCATTTTCGGAGCCTAAGAGTCATGAAGCGCACCTATCAGCCGAGCAAACTTGTGCGCAAGCGCCGCCATGGCTTTCGTTCGCGCATGGCGACCGCCGGCGGCCGCAAGGTCCTTAACCGCCGCCGCTCCAGCGGCCGCAAGAAGCTTTCGGCCTGAGCCCTGCGGGCCAGAAGCCAAGCGGGATCCCACTTATCGTGGACCATCTGAAGAAACGCGCTGATTTCTTGCGGGCAGCGCGGGGAATCCGCCGTGTCGAAGGCGCCGTCACCCTGGAAACCTGCCCCACGCCCGAGGCTGAAACCCGGACAGGACATCTGAGAGTGGGTTTCACCGCCAGCAAAAAGATCGGCAATGCCGTCATTCGCAACCGCGCCAAGCGCCGCTTGCGCGCCGCTGCGTCGCAACTGCTGCCCCTTTTGGGAAAGGGTGGCCATGACTATGTTCTGGTCGCGCGCGGCACCACGGTGGCGCGCCCTTTTCCGGCCCTTTTGTCCGATATCACCACGGCCTTGAAAGCGGCGCATCGCAAGCTGGACGCGACAGCGGGAGACGTGTGACGCCATGCGCCGGTTGCTCATCGTGCTTTTGTCCGCGCCGATCCGCGCCTACCGGCTGTTTGTGTCGCCGCTGATGCCCCCTGTCTGCCGTTTCACCCCCAGCTGTTCGCATTATGCGCTGGAGGCGCTTGAGCAACATGGTCCTGTCAAAGGCCTGTGGCTGACGGCGCGGCGTCTTTTGCGCTGCCATCCCATCACCTGGCTCGGCGGTTCCTCAGGGCTAGATCCTGTTCCTCTTTCCAAGCGGCATTTCAAAGGCTTTCTATGAACGGCAACAAGAATGTTCTTTTGGCCATCGCGCTGGCGGCGGGCGTACTGTTTCTTTGGCAGTATTTCGTCGCCACCCCGGCGATGAAGGCCGAACAAGCCCGCCAGGCGGCGCTGACGCGCACGGACAAGCCCAAGCCGGCTGCGGCACCTACGACAACCACCGCGCCATCGCTGCCCGGCATTGGCGGCGGCGGCAGCCATATGAACCGCACGGACGCGCTGAAGGTGGGCGGCGCGCGCGTCGCCATCGACACCGCGATGGTGGACGGCTCCATCCTGCTCAAAGGCGCGCGGCTGGATGATCTGCGCCTTAAGAAATATCACGAGACGGCAAACCCCAAGAGCCCCGAGATCGTTCTGCTCGCGCCCAAGAACACCGCCTATCCTTATTATGCGCAGTTCGGCTGGGTGGGCGCGCAAGCCATGCCCGACGAAAACAGCCAATGGCGTCAGACCGGCGGCGGCGTTCTGGCGCCCGGCAAGCCGGTGACGCTGAGCTGGGACAATGGCCATGGGCTGATTTTCACCCGCACCATCGCCATCGACGACCAATATATGTTCACCGTCACCGACGGCGTCACCAACAAGACCGGCGCGGCGTTGAACCTGTTTCCCTATGGCGCGGTGGAACGTCAGTCCATTCCCCAGGGCCAGGCCAACTTCATCCTGCATGAAGGCTTTATCGGCGTCGCCAATGGCGAGGAAATCGACGGCGCTTATGACGATTTCAAGGAGCCCGGCACCCCGCCGCAAACCTTCTCTTCCACCGGCGGCTGGGTCGGGATCACCGACAAATATTGGATGGCGGCGATCGTTCCGCCGCAGACGCAGAACTTCAACGGCCAGTATCTGGGCGCCAAGACACCCGCCGGCGTGGACGCTTTTCAGGCCAGCTACCGGCTGGACGGACGCCAGATTGCGCCCGGCGCCACCACCCAAGTCACCCATCGCCTGTTTGCCGGCGCCAAGGTGGTCAGCGTCTTGCGCGGCTATCAGGACAATTTGAACATCACCAACTTCGACATGGCGGTGGATTGGGGCTGGTTCTGGTTCTTCACCCGGCCTTTCTTCTGGCTGCTGGACTATCTCAACAAGCTGCTGGGCAATTTCGGCCTGGCCATTCTGGGCCTGACCGTCATCGTCAAACTGGTTTTCTTCCCGCTGGCCAGCGCCAGCTATCGCGCCATGAGCAAGATGAAAAAGCTCCAGCCGCAGATGGAAGAGATCAAAAAGGCGCATAAGGACGATCCGCAGAAGATGCAGATGGCCATGATGGAGATGTACCGGCGCGAGAAAGCCAATCCCATCTCGGGCTGCTTGCCGATCCTGCTCACCATTCCGGTGTTCTTCGCCCTTTATAAGGTTTTGTTCGTCACCATCGAAATGCGGCATGCGCCTTTTTACGGCTGGATTCACGACCTGTCGGCGCCCGATCCCACCACCTTCCTCAATCTGTTCGGGCTGATTCCGTACAACCCGAACGCTTATATTCCGTCCTTCCTGGCTTTCTTCTCCATCGGCGCCTGGCCGATCATCTATGGCGTCACCCAATGGGTGCAGACCAAAATCAATCCGCCGCCGCCCGATCCGATCCAGGCCAGGATGTTCGCCTTCATGCCGGTGATCTTCACCTTCATGTTCGCCACCTTCCCGGCGGGCCTGGTGATCTACTATGCCTGGAACAATATCCTGTCGGTGGCCCAGCAATGGTTCATCATGAAGCGCGAAGGGGTCGAAGTGACTTTGTTCGACAAACCCAAAAAGCTCACAGCGGCGAATGACTGAGACAGCACCGGACGAGATCGAAGCCGCGCGCAAGCTGTTCGCGGGTCCTTGCGATTTCGTCTGGGGCGCCACATCGGCGGAAAATCTGCCGCCGGAAAAATGGACCGAAGTCGCCTTTGTCGGACGCTCCAATGCCGGCAAATCCAGCCTGGTCAACGCCCTGACAGGCCGCAAAAGCCTGGCGCGCGTCTCGCAAACCCCGGGCGCCACCCGCCAGATCAATTTCTTCGATCTGGGTGGCCGGCTGATGCTGGTGGACCTGCCTGGCTATGGCTTCGCCAAACGCTCCAAGACCGAATCCGACGCCTGGCAGGACATGATCTTTGCCTATCTGCGCCGCCGCGCGCGGCTCAGGCGCGTGCTGCTGTTGATCGATGCGCGGCGCGGGGTGATGGACAGCGACCAGCAGGTGATGGCACTGCTCAGCCAAGCCGCGGTGTCCTTCGCGCTGGTCTTAACCAAGGCCGACGAACTCAAGGCGGCCGAGCGCGCCAAGGCGCTGGAAGATGCGGCCGGGAAAGCCGCCCAACACACCGCCGCGCTGGCGCAAGTACAGATGACTTCGGCCCTGAAAGGCGAGGGTATTCCGGAATTGCGGACCCATCTTGCAGCTTTGGCCCAATAAAGTGTTGGGAAGCGGACCCCGCCGCGTTATAACGCGCCGCTTTTTGAACGGGCACCGCCATGGCCGGATCCTCCGACGAGCCTGAAGACCGCAACCTGCGGACCCTGGCGCGCTGGCGCCAGACCGGACGGGTGCTGGTCGAGGCGCTGCCTTACATCCTGAAGTATGACCAGAAGACCATCGTGGTGAAGTATGGCGGCAACGCCATGACCGGAAGCGGCACCGACGACTTCGCCCAGGACATTGTGTTGATGAAGCAAACCGGCATCGATCCGGTGGTGGTGCATGGCGGCGGCCCCCAGATCGGCGCCATGCTGAAAAAACTCAATATCAGCTCCAGCTTCATCGATGGCCTGCGCGTCACCGACGAAGCCACGGCGGAGATCGTGGAGATGGTGCTGACAGGCTCCATCAACAAGCAGATCGTCACCGGCATCAAT
>DATEEB010000174.1:0-7767 GCA_035281345.1 Rhizomicrobium sp.
ATCGCCATCTGCCAGGCAAAGACCCGGTCGGCGAACTGCGCGGCGCCTTCCTTGTCGCCTTTGGCCTGAAGCGCGGCATAGCGCGGCAGAAAGGCGGGGTTGAGCGTGCCCTCGCCGAAAATGGCGCGGAAATTGTTGGGAAACAGAAAAGCCACGAAAAAGGCGTCGGACAGCATGCCCTTGCCCAGGATCCAGGCCAGCAGCATGTCACGGCCAAAGCCGGTGATGCGCGAGGCCAGCGTAAAGCCGCCGACCGAAAGCAGCTTTCTCAGCATCAGCGAGCCACCAGCTTCTTCGCATAAGGAAGCATACGCGCCACCATCACCTTCACGCCCGCCGGATTGGGATGCATGCCGTCCGCCTGATTGAGTTTGGGATTGAGCGCCACGCCGTCCAGAATGAAGGGATAGAATAGCACACCGAACTCCTTGGCGAGGCGGGGATAGATGGCGTCGAACTGCTTGACATAGTCGGCGCCCAGATTGCGTTGGGCCTGCATGCCGGTCAAAAGCACCTTGATCCGCGCCGCTTTCAACTTGATGAGGATGGCGCGCAGGTTTTTTTCGGTTTCCGAAGGGGGAATGCCGCGCAGCATGTCATTGGAGCCCAATTCCACGATCACCGCGTCGGGGCGATCCGCCAGCGACCAATCCAGCCGCGCCCGCCCGCCCGCCGAAGTGTCGCCCGAGACCCCGGCATTGGTCACCACCGCGTCTATCCCTTCCCGCTTGAGCGCCGCCTGAAGCTGGACGGTGAATTCGGTGCCGGGGGGCAGGCCGTAACCCTGGGTCAGGCTGGTGCCCAACGCCAATATTTTTACGGGCGCGGCCGCTACCTGCCCTGATGCGGACATGATCAGAAGTAGAACTATGCTAAGCAGCGTTCCGCGCGTCATTTCAGGTCAATTCCCAAATCGGCATGAACCATCCCCCGCCCGCTCTCCAGCTTCAAGATGTAAGCCTGACGCTGAAAAGCCTTGCGGGACCGGTTGACATATTGGCGGGCGTCTCCTTGTCGGTGGAAGCGGGGCAGAGCGTGGCGCTGACCGGACCCTCGGGCTCCGGCAAGTCCTCGCTTTTGATGGTGGCGGCTGGGTTGGAAAAACCCAGCGCGGGGCGGGTAACCGTCACCGGCACCGACATCACCCGCATGGGCGAGGATGCGCTGGCGCGTTTCCGGCTGGGCAGGGTGGGGGTGGTGTTTCAAAGTTTTCATCTGATTCCCACCATGACGGCGCTGGAGAATGTCGCAATCCCCTTGGAGCTGATGGGAAGGGGTGACGCCTTTGAACGCGCCGAACAGGAATTGCGCGCCGTGGGCCTGATCCAGCGCACCGATCATTATCCGGGACAATTGTCGGGCGGCGAGCAGCAGCGCGTGGCGCTGGCCCGCGCGCTGGCGCCGGGGCCGCAAATTCTGTTCGCCGACGAGCCCACCGGCAATCTCGACAGCGGCACCGGTCAAGGAATCGCCGATCTGCTTTTCGCCCTGAATGCCGAGCGCGGCGCCACGCTGTTTTTGGTGACCCATGAGGAAAGCCTGGCCAAGCGCTGCCAGCAAATGTTGCGCATGGCGGATGGCCGCGTGATTGGCGATGCATAGCGTCCAGCTGGCGCTGCGCCTGGCCAGGCGCGAATTGCGCGGCGGCTTTGCCGGATTCCGCATCTTCTTTCTCTGCCTGCTTTTGGGCAGCGCCGCCATCGCGGGCGTGCAGTCCTTAAGCGATGCCTTTCTCACCGGCCTGCAGGATCAAGGACAGGTGCTGTTGGGCGGCGATGTTTCGGTGCGCCAGACGCATCGCCCGGTGGCAGGCAAGGAGCGCGCCTTTCTGGATAGAAGCGGCACGGTGTCCCAGGCCGTTTCCATGCGCGCCATGGTCTATGCCCGTGACAACCAGTTCCGGCAATTGGTGGAATTGAAGGCGGTGGACGGGCGTTGGCCCTTGTTCGGCGCGCCGAAATTCACCCCGGCGCAAAATTTGCGCGATGTGCTGGCCTGCGAGGATGACGGGATTTGCGGCGCCGCCGCCGAGAAGAGCCTGTTCGACCGCCTGCATGTGGCGCGCGGCGATCTGGTCAAGCTGGGCAACGCCACCTTCCGGATGATGGCGGTGCTGGACAAGGAGCCCGACCGCGTCTCCACCGGTTTCGAATTGGGTCCAAGACTGTTGATCTCCGCCAAGGGCTTGCCCGCCACGGAATTGGTCTCCACCGAAAGCCTGGTCAACTACACCTACCGGATCGCGCTCAAGGGTCCGTTGGGCACCCAGGTTCAGGCGCGCGCCACCATCGCCGATTTCAAAAAGACCGCGGCCGAACAATTTCCCGAAGCCGGCTGGAATATCCGCGACCGCAGCGACGCGGCGCCTGGCATCCGCCGTTTTGTCGAACAACTCACCATGTTCCTGACTCTGGTCGGACTGGTGGCGCTGGGCGTGGGCGGGGTGGGCGCAGGCCAGGCGATCTTTGCTTTCCTGGACAAAAAACGCGCCGACATCGCCATCCTCAAAACCTTGGGCGCCAGCGGCGGCTTTGTCTTTTTGATCTTTTTCCTGCAGGTGATGGCGGTGGCGCTGCTTGCCACCTTGCTGGGCACGGCCCTGGGCGCCGTCCTGCCCTTTGCCGCCGTCTGGCTTTATGGCGACGCCTTGCCGGTGCCGCCCAGCTTCGGCTTCTATATTGTGCCGCTCCTGCTGGCGATTGCGTTCGGTCTGCTGTCGGCCATCGCTTTTGCCGTACCGCCCTTGTCGCGCGCCCGCGCCATCCCGCCCGCCAGCCTGTTCCGCGATATGGTGGTGCCCGCCACGCCGGAAGGCCAAAATCTCTACCGGGGAATTTCGGCGGCAGCCGCGCTTTGCGTGGTGGCGCTGACCTTGGTGGTGGCGCCCTCGCGCAGCTTCGCGGCGGAGTTTTTGCTGGGCGCGATCGGCGTGCTGGCTCTGCTGCGTTTGCTGGCGGAAGGCTTGCGCCGCGCCATCCGCGCTATGCCGCAGCCCAAATCGCCGCTGCTGCGGCTGGCCTTCGCCAATCTGGTGCGCCCCGGCGCCGCCACCGGCGGGGTGGTCACCGCGCTGGGCCTTGGTCTCACTTTGCTCGCCACCGTCACCCTTTTGAGCACCACCATCAATGCCCAGGTGGCGGATGCATTGCCGGAGCGGGCGCCGAGTTTTTACTTCGTGGATATCCAGCCCATGGATGCGCCGGACTTCGACCGGGTGGTCGCCAGTTTTTCCAGCGCCACGGATTATAAGCGCACGCCGATGATCCGTGGCCGCATCACCCATTTGAACGGCGTGCCATCCGCCAAAGCCACGGTCGCGCCGGGGGCCAAATGGGCGCTGAACGGGGATCGCGGCATCACCTATGCCGCCACCCCGCCGCCCGGCACGGTCATCACCGAAGGCAAATGGTGGGCGCCGGATTATTCCGGTCCCACCCTGATCTCGCTGGATCAGACCATCGCCCATGGCACAGGGCTGAAGATCGGCGACACGATGAGCCTCAATGTGCTGGGGCGCGCGCTGGAAGGCCGCATCGCCTCGTTCCGCAAGTTGGATTTCACCACCGGCAGGCAGAATTTCACGCTGGTCCTGTCGCCGGGGGCGATCGACAAGGCGCCGCACGCCTTTCTGGCCACGGTCCGGGTCAGCGATGCCGAGGAGAATGCCGTGTACATGGCGGTGACCAGCCGCTTTCCCAATGTCTCCACCGTGCGGGTGAAGGACGCCCTTCAACAGGTACAACGCCTGCTCGCTTCCCTGGCGCGCGGCATCAGCGCCGCCAGCCTGGTGACCATCCTGGCGGGCTTGCTGGTCCTGGCGGGCGCTATCGTGGCGGGCAGCCGCGCCCGGCTCTACGACGCCACCATCCTCAAAGTGCTGGGCGCCACAAGAGCGCGCATCGCCCTGGTCTATGTCATCGAGTATGGCGTATTGGGCGTGGCAACCGGTGTCATCGCTCTGGGCGCTGGCACCTTGGCGGCCTGGGTGATCGCTTTTTCCATTCTGGATGTGCCGTTCGTCTTCGATGCCCAGGCTGCGATCCTGACGGTGGCGGGCGGCGGGGCGGCAACCCTGATTTTCGGCCTTTTGGGAGCTCTGGGGGCGCTCAGGTCACGTCCGGCGCGGCGGCTGCGGGCTGCTTAACTGTCTTTAATCTGTTGTTTTTAGGCATTTTTTGGTGGCCTTGATACAGCCACACCAAATCACGATATAATGAGGGTCAAAGGAGTAACTCATGGCTGACTTCGACAATCGGATTGTACATGGCGCGACGACCGTCGCCGACACGATGGATATGGGCCTGCGGGCACATATGCTGCGGGTTTATAATTATATGGTGGGCGCGCTGGCTTTGACCGGCACGGTTGCCTATGGCGTGGCGAATACGCCTGCGCTGCTCAACCTGCTCTTTCAGCAAACCCTGACCGCCAATGGCGTGGCGATGGGGCCCACCATGCTGGGCTGGGTGGTGATGCTGGCGCCCATCGCGCTAGTGTTCCTCTTGTCCTTCCGCGTCATGCAGATGAGCCAGGGCGCCGCCCAGGCCACCTTCTGGGGCTATGCCGCCCTGACCGGCGCCTCGCTGGCTTCGATCCTGATCATCTATACCGGCGCCAGCGTGGCGATGACCTTCTTTGTCACCGCCGCCACCTTCGGCAGCATGAGCCTGTACGGCTACACGACCAAGCGTGACCTGACCAAGTTCGGCAGCTTCCTGTTCATGGGCCTGATCGGCATCCTCTTGGCCAGTCTTGCCAACTTCTTCTTCAAATCGCCCGCGATTGACTTTGTCGTCAGCGTCTTGGGCGTGTTGATCTTCACCGGCCTCACCGCCTGGGACACGCAGAAGATCAAGAACACCTATTACGAGGTGGGCGGCAATGTCGCCGTGGCCGGCAAGGCCGCGATCATGGGTGCCCTGGCGCTCTATCTCGATTTCCTGAACATCTTCCTGTTCTTGCTGCGCTTCCTCGGCAATCGGCGTTGAAGTCTCCCCCATCTGTCACAGCTCGGGTCAGCTTCGCTGACACCTCGCTGTGACATCTTCCCCCGCAATGAGCGCTTCGCGCTGCGGGGGAAGAAAACCAGCGCAAGCTGCCAGAATCGAAAGGCCCGGAGCGATCCGGGCCTTTTCTTTGGCAACCACCGCCCACTGACATGGCCCGGGAATCCGGCCGTGACATTCAGGAACTATTGGACAGCGCTTTCAGCAGCTTCTTGTCGAAGATCTTCAGCACCTGGGCCAATTCGTGGCCGCGCTTGAGAATCACCCCACCCGCCGCGACCACGCTGTACTGGCCCTGCTTGGCGCGCAGCTTGGGGCGCTTTTCGATGCGGAACAGCGGCATTTCGGAGGTGCGGCGGAAGGCCGAGAACACCGCCATATCGTCCAGAAAATCCAAGGCGTAATCGCGCCATTCGCCGGCGGCCACCATGCGTCCATACAACGTGAGAATACGGTTGAGTTCGGGACGGTCGAATGTCACTTGCGGCACAGCCGCCGTAAACATGTCACGTGCGCCTTTTTCCGCGATGGCGCGATGCAGCGATATCGGTTCTTCCACCATAGGCGCGGAATGATGGAACGGGAACTTCCGGCCTGCAAGCGCGGAACCCGGTGATTCTTCCACAGAAGCGTTTGCTCCTTAGCGAAAATGTCATCTGTGCCCAGAAATGGTCATGATTGAACCATTGCCTTGTCGCTTTCCGGGACGAGATTAGCGGCGTCGGTTGGCTGTGAGTCGGCTCGGATTAACAAGCCCCCCAGCCCCTTTCCGGGTCGGCGCCGCGCCAACCGACAGTTTCCTCCTCAAAACAGAATCACATCGCGGCCCGAACGCGCGCCAGCGCGTTTGCTGTGACTTTTAGAGCCGTTTCGGATTGAGATGATGCGGATGCTTCCTTCATCCTCACCATGGCCGGCCTCCGGCGCATAGCGACAGCGTATGCGCGCCATCCAGAGCCGCAAACACGGTATTTGCTGCCCTGGATGGGCGGGTCGTGAAGTTTACCCTCCGGTCGCGCTTCGCGCGAACCGGGGGGCCCGCCCATGGTGAGTGTAAGGGTTCATTTCAATTCAAAAAGGCTCTAGCGCAGCGTGGCGATGAAGGCGCGTATCCAGGCCGCGTATTGCCCGAAAAGCCCGCCGATGGCGCCGATCAAGGCCGCAATCATCACGCCATAAGGAAGAAACTGGTCGGGGCGGTCGCCCAACCAACTGGCGACGCCAACCGCCGTCAGGCCGCAGGCAGCGCCGATCACCAGCCCGCCCAGCGCACCCTGGACGTAGCCGCGCGCCAAGTCCCGGGCATAGAGCAGCCCCGCTGTGCCCGCGATCATCATGCAGCCGAACAAGGCATAGTGAATCCGCAGCAGCGGCCGCAGATGGCTGGCGAGCATCAGCCCGGCCTCCAGCACCACGCCCACCAGCAGGGCACGACCCAGGATCTTGGAATCGATCAGCGCCCGGACAGAATTTTTCATGGGGCAAGCCTAGCGCTTCCGGGGGATTGTTGCAGGAAAAAGCCGATTTCTCTAAGCAGTTCCCTATGGCGGAGATGACGGCCCGAGCCGACGACAATTTCCTGCGCGACCTTTGGTACATGCCGGCGCTGGCAAACAGCCTTGCGCCCGGCCAAATGCGCCGCGAGATGCTGCTGGGCGAGCCGGTGCTGCTGGGGCGGATGCAGGACGGGGCGCTGTTCGCCTTGCGCGATATCTGTCCCCATCGCGGCGTGCCCTTGTCGGCGGGCCGCATCATGGCGGAAGGCAGTGTGGAGTGCCCCTATCATGGCTGGCGGTTCAAGCGCGACGGACAGTGCAGCAAGATTCCCTCCCTGACCGGCGAAGAATCTGTGGACATCGAAAAGATCAAAGTCCGCTCCTATCCGGTGTGCGAGCAGGATGGGCTGATCTGGGTCTATATGGCGGCCAAGCCGGGCGGTGTGCCCAAAAACGATCCGCCGCGCTCCGGCAGCGAGCATGCCATGCGCTGGACAGAGACGCAGAGATTTCTTTGCGGCATCGATCATGCCGTGATCGGGTTGATGGACCCCGCGCATGGGCCTTATGTGCATGCCCATTGGTGGTGGAAGAAGGCGCCGCGGGTGAAGGAAAAACACTACGCGCCCTTGCTAAACGGCTTTGTGATGACGCCGCACAAGCCGTCCAAGCCGGTCTATAGCCTCTTGGGCGATGTCACCACCGAGATCACCTTTGAACTTCCCTCCACGCGGTTCGAGATCATCCGGGGCAAGCTGTTCGGCGCGGCTTTCAAGATCGTAGGGCTGACCGTCTGCACCCCCCGCGATGCCGAGAACACCGATGTCATCCAAGTCTTTTGGTGGCCCGGCTGGCTGAATGTCCTCTATCCGTTTTTCTGGGCCTTGGGCCGGACTTTCATCGGCGACGACCGCAGAATCGTCGAGCTGCAGCGCGAGGGCCTGAAATTCAATCCCAACCTGATGCTGATCCAGGATTCGGACCAGCCCGCCATCTGGTATCACCGGATCAAGAAGGCCTGGGCGGAATCGGTCGAAAATGGCACGGAATTCGTCAATCCTGTGCAGGAACGAACCCTGCGCTGGAAAAGCTGACGGACCGCGCAATTCAGGGGTTGCGGCACCGGCCCGACCCGTCTAAACGGTCCCCTTAACCTACAACTTGGCAGGCCCAAAGCGCCCTCAAAAGCGTGGCCGGTTCGCGCGCGACCGAAGAAGCTAGATCATGCCCAAACGCACCGATATCCACACCGTCCTGATCATCGG